>CBIMZH010000566.1:0-2418 GCA_966248255.1 uncultured Cellvibrio sp. | reverse complement strand
AGGTGCGCCTCGATGGCCTTTACGCCAACCAGGCGCTGTTGGGTTACGGCTGGGCGGCGGTAGCACAAGAGGAGTACACCAAGGCGCTGCGCCCCTGGCAGATGCTGCGCGAGCGCAGTCTGATTCACCCGGAAGTACAGGAGTCGCTGCTGGCCTTGCCCTATGCCTATGAAAAACTCAAAGCGCCGGGCGAAGCGGTAAAAGCCTACCAACTGGCCGAGCAGCTGTTGCAACAGCAAATTGATTTACTGCGCGATATGCGCGCCAGTCTCACCCGTGAGGAGCTGCTTAATTTAATTGGCAGCGAACCTGTATCGGCAGAGACGCTAAAAACCTGGAGCCAACAGGCCAGCGCCGATAACCCGGGCACAGTGATGGCGGCAGTGACCGACGATGGTCAAAACTGGCTCAAGCTGGATCAAACCAGCATCCTCAAAACCCGCTCGGCATTTTTATCCGAACTGTTTGCGCAAAACCAATTTCAAACTTCGGTGCTGCAATTGCGCGACCTGCTGCGCCTGCAACAATTGCTGCGCGACTGGCAGCCTAAATTGGAAATTTACAGCGACCTGCTGCTGGAAAAACAGGCGCAGCGCAGCCGTCAGGAGCAACTTATGGCGAGCAATCGCCTGGGTGAGCGCGAAGCGGAGCTGAGTGAAGCGCGCGATAAGTTGCAACAGCAAATCGCGCAGATAACTGCCCAGGATGACTATGTCAGCCTGGCTGATGAGGACACGCAAAAACTTTATGCGCGGGTAAAAAACTCCCAGGCAACTATCGCCCGTATGCAGGCGGCAGGGCAAAACCCCAGTGATGAAACTGCGCGGTTGAAAATGTTTGGCGGGATTCTGCTCTGGCGCGCTGCCGAGCAGTTCCCCGCGCATCTGGCGGAGCTGCAGGGCGAGTTGCAAAAAATTAATCAAACCCTGGCGCAGCTGCAGGCCACCCGTGAGCGAGTGGACACACTTATGGCTACCAGCATTGATATCCAGCCTAAACTGGTGCGCCTGCAACTGCTGGCTAAAGATACCGCCAGTCAGTTGGCCCGCGCTGATCAGCTAATTGATGTGCAAGCTGGCGCGCTCCAGCAGCAGGTGGATACCCAACTCGCCGCCCAGCAAAAACGCCTTAATAATTATCTGGCGCAGGCCCATCTTGCGGTGGCCCGCCTCTATGACGCCGAGCTGCGGAAAGAGACTAAATAATGTTGCGCTCCAGCCCCAAAACTCGTCTCACGCTCCTGGCCTGCCTTATGGCTGGCAGCCTGATGAGCGGCTGCAGTCTGTTTACCGGTAAAGATGATGGTCGCGGCCCAACCCTGGCGGATTTGCCTGAAGCCAAGTTGCCCGACACCAGTGCCAAGGTGGAGCTGGTTCAGGTGGAGCAAATTGAGCAGAGTTATAAAGCTGCGCTGGCCAATGCCGAAGATCCAAAAATGCGTCAGCAAATTCAATTGCGTTTGGCCGATCTGGAAATGATGCGCAGCGAAAACACTCAGCTCAATGCCCAGGATGTGCACAATTTTTACGATAGGCCCATCGCCATGTACCGCGAGCTGCTCAGCGCGCAAGAGGCCGACCCAAAAATCAAATCAGTGGACAACGACCAGCTGCGCTACAAGCTCGCCAAGGCGCTGTCGCTAGATGGTCGCAGCGATGAAGCCGGTCAGGTATTGGATTCATTAGCCAGCACTGCGCCAGATTCAAAATTTATCGCCGAGACGCAATTTCGCCGCGCAGAAAAAGCCTTTTCCGAAGGCAATTACAAAGCGGCTGAAGCGGCCTATGCCAGTGTGCTAGCCAATGGCGACAACACTTTGCTTAAACAAAATGCGCTCTATATGCAGGGCTGGGCACAATTTAAACGCAGTGATTACGAAGCGGCGCTGCAGTCTTTTGCCGGTGTGCTGGATCAACTGCTGGGCGCTGCGGGTGAACCCAGTGATATGGAGCAGGCGCTAACCGATTTGGGCGGTGCTAAAACCAATCTGGTCAATGACACCCTGCGCGTGATGGGCTTGTCGCTTTCTTATCTGGAAGGGCCGGATTCCATCAGCGCGCTGCAAACTCAATTGGGCGGCAAGCGTCCTTATGAGTACATGCTCTATCAACAGTTGGGGCAGTTGTATCTGGAGCAAAAACGTTTTACCGACAGCGCCGCCACCTATCAGCATTTTGTCGAGCACAACCCGGACTCAGATTTCGCGCCCAGCTTTAGTATCAAGGTGATTGATACCTACCAGCAGGGCAACTTCCCCAGTTTAATTTTGCCTGCCAAGCAGGATTTTGTGCAGCGCTATGGTATTCGCAGCAATTTCTGGACGCAGCGCCAGGGGGTAATTGGCAGCGCCGCTACGGCTTATTTGCATCAGTCGCTGGAGGAGCTGGCGCAGTACGAGCACGCCCAGGCGCAGCAGTT
>CBIMZH010000565.1:0-2418 GCA_966248255.1 uncultured Cellvibrio sp. | reverse complement strand
TCTTTTCGGTCTTCATTAAATACTGATCGCGGATACCGGAAATATCCACATCAAAACTGCCCGGCTCCAGGTCGCGGGCAATTTCAATTTTTTCGATTTCATAGCGAGTTTTTTTACCGCTATCCAGCAGCGCCTGCTTGCGCTTATCGTCTTCGGATAAATCCAGCAGTAAATACTCGTCAAGCGGGTTTTTAACGCTATCCAGTACCACTATCACTTTGGGCTTTAAGCGGCGCTCAAAGTTTTGCTCCACCACCACCGCTACTTCGCCGGTACTCAGCTCTACCAGAGTGCCGGTTGGATAAAGGCCAATGGCGCGAATAAACTCAACCACCAGCTCTTCCTGAAATTGAATATTGCGCAGCTCATAAAGCTTGGCCACCGCCTTGGAGGGGGCAATAGGGTTGCGCGAGCCGCGCGGGTTAGTCACGTGATCATAGTAGGTGACTATACCGGCGATCTTGCCCAACAGAGGGATCTTGTCGCCACTGAGGCCTTGCGGAAAGCCGCTGCCATTTAATCGTTCGCAGTGAGTTTTAACCACACTGATTACCCTTGGCTCCACACCTGGCGTCTTGCGCAGAATTTCGCAACCGGCCTCAACAAAGGATTCGTATAAGCGCTCCTCATTGGCACTGCGCTCCACCTTGGCAATCAGCGCTGCATCCAGGGTTACCTTGCCCACATCTTTGAGCAAAACGCCCATGGCCAGCACATCCAGGTCGCGCTTGGGCAGGCCTATATGGCGACCAAACAAAATAGCCCAGACAGAGGAGCGCACCGCATGGCTGTAGGTGTATTCGTCTTTTTCCTGCACCCGCGACAACCAGGTAAAGGCGTCGGGGTTGCGCAATACGCTGTCCACCATCTCACTGGCAACACGCTTGGTCTCGCCCAGAGAGGCGCCTTCCAGCTGGTTCTCTTCCAGCTGCTTAACTACTTCCACCACTGAGTCATAGACTTTTTGGTGCAGCTGGCGAGCGCGTTTTACCTCTTTTTGCAGCGGCTCTACATCGCGATACAGGCCGCGCTGAATCTTCAGCGGCGCTACAGGTTCGGTAAATGAGGTAGTTTTTTCACGGGCAGAGGGCTTGCCCTTGAGGCTGCTGGGAGCGAGGGATTTGAGATTGGCAGCTATAGGGCCACGGCCCTTTTCTACATCTATATAGACGTGGTGACAAAGGGCTTTAAGCTGGTTGATTTCACCAAGATCGCGCAGGTAGAAGCCTTGCAGAGGAAAAGGCGTTTGCGACCAAGGCCTGTCCAGCCCTGAGACAAACATGCCAATGGTAAGCTCATTGACGTCCACTTTAACCTGTTTAATTCCCACGTTGGCTCCCCGTCACGCCTATAAATCCCATATATCCCGGCCAGATCCTAGCCTTGAGGAAGGTCACTTCAGACAGACAATAGCAGAAAAGCCGATTTAGTTATATGAAAAACCCATCACTAAATCGTCAGGGATTAACTGATTAGACCCAGGTTAAACCCAAAGTTTTTCAAGAAGTGTAATCAAGAATTCTTCCTGGCACCAGAGTCCTGCTCCGGCGCCAGGAACTGGGGATCAAGCAGTGTGGTAGGGGCGAGACAATTCGTGGACACACTCAATAAAGGCTCCCGCGTGCGCAGGATCTACCTCGGGGGTAATGCCATGACCCAGGTTGAACACATGACCTGGGCCAGAGCCATAGCTGGCCAGGATTGCCGCCACTTCGGCGCGAATACGTTCAGGCTTGGCGTAGAGCACGCTGGGGTCCATATTGCCCTGCAGTGCCACCTTGGCACCTACGCGCGCGCGCGCCTGACCTATATCGCAGGTCCAATCCAGGCCCAAGGCATCTGCACCTGTCGCCGCCATAGCTTCCAGCCACTGGCCGCCGCCTTTGGTGAACAAAATGGCGGGGACGCGGCGTCCTTCATGCTCTTTAATCAAGCCAGCGACTATTTTCTGCATGTAATTGAGCGAGAACTCCTGATAGGCCGCATGGGACAGAGCGCCGCCCCAGGTATCAAAAATCTGCACCGCCTGGGCGCCGGCAAGGATTTGCGCATTCAAGTAAGCAGTAACTGAATCCGCCAGTACCGACAGCAACTGATGCATCAGCTCTGGCTGGTTGTAGAGCATTTCTTTGGCGCGACGGAAATCGCGGCTGGAACCGCCCTCAATCATATAGGTAGCCAGGGTCCAGGGGCTGCCGGAGAAACCAATGAGCGGCACACGGCCATTAAGCTCGCGGCGAATAGTTTTTACCGCGTTGATTACATAGGGCAGATCCTGCTCGGGGTTAAGCACTTTCAGCGCTTGAATCTCCGCCTCGGTACGCACCGGCTTTTTAAACTTTGGCCCTTCGCCAGTTTCAAAATACAGGCCCAGGCCCATGGCATCGGGGATGGTCAGAATGTCGGAAAAGAGAATGG
>CBIMZH010000564.1:0-2429 GCA_966248255.1 uncultured Cellvibrio sp. | reverse complement strand
TGCTGCCGAGCGCGGTCTCCACGGCGCCGGGCCACGGCCTGGGCAGCGCCGGCGCCAAACTGATTATCAACGGCAACTCTTCGCAGGAGAAAATCGACAAGGCCGTAGACTATTACCGCGGTCAGGGCTTTCAAGCCTTTGGTTACAGATTCAACGTCACCGACGAAGACCAGGTAACTGCTGCGGTTGAGCAGATCGAAACCGATCACGGTCCGGTGGATATTCTGGTCAACAACGCCGGCATTATTAAGCGCACCCCGCTGCTGGAAATGTCGCTGGAAGATTTTGAAGAAGTGATCAAGATCGACCTGACCGGCGTGTTTACCATGACCCGCCCGGTAGCGCGCAAAATGGTTGAGCGCCGCAGCGGCAAGATCATCAATATCTGCTCGATGATGAGCGAACTGGGCCGCAACTCGGTGGGCGCCTACGCCGCCGCCAAAGGCGGTTTGAAGATGCTCACCAAAAACATGGCCACCGAGTGGGCCAAGTACAATGTTCAGGTTAACGGTATAGGCCCTGGCTACTTTGCCACCAGCCAGACCGAACCTATCCGCGTTGATGGTCACCCGTTTAACGACTTCATCATCAACCGCACCCCCGCCGCCAAATGGGGCGATCCGGATGACCTGCAGGGCGCGACTATTTTCCTCGCCTCCAAGGCCTCGGATTTCGTCACCGGCCAGATTGTCTATGTGGATGGCGGTATCCTCGCCACCATTGGCAAACCCAGTAACGAAGCCTAAACCCGGCGCGTTACCCACAGCAAAAAGCCCGGCCACAAGCCGGGCTTTTTGTTACAAGTGTCAACTTGAACTAGAGGCATTGCGCCCCAACATAGGCCTGCATCGCAAAAGAGCAGTAAAGAAAGAAAAGCAGGAGACTTATGAGCGAGCTATTTATTCTGCAAAACCAGGACAAGCTGTTTCTGGGCAAGCAAAACCAGTGGGTCGATGGCCGCGACTTGAATGCGCTCTATAAAACCGCGCACAAAGATGAAGCGGTAAACCAGATGTTTGAAGCCAGCTCCAAGGACTACACCCAACGCATCAAAGTGGTCAGCTGCCAAGCTAATGAAAAAGGCCTGCCAACGCTGGACCCGGATACTATGCCCGAGCCACTGCCCAAACCGGGCAAGGACTTGTTTGAAGAAAGCAGCGAACCGGTGGTAGCAAGCGCAGAAGAATCAGCCGCAGCTAGCGCAGAAGAATCCCCTGACAAGGCTGAAACAACCGCTGAAACTCTCGCCGACGCAGGCAGCCAAGCGCAATAAGCGGTCCAATAGCCGGCCTTAGCAAAACTCAGCTTCAGCTTTCGCCCTGCTAGACTTGAGCAGGGCTTACTCCACTTTTTAGGGCTCGCCACGGGCCAAAGGATTCGCACTTGCCTCATATCACGCCCCTGGCTCCCCAGCTGCTCCAACTCTTTGCCGGCCCCGCCAATGCCAGCCTCGCCGGTATCAAACGCGGCCTGGAAAAAGAGAGTTTGCGCGTTACCCCCTCCGGTGACCTGGCGCAGACAGATCACCCCCTGGGCCTGGGCTCAGCCCTGGCTCACCCGCATATCACTACCGACTACAGCGAAGCCCTGCTGGAGTTTATTACCCAGCCGTTCGACAAAATCGAACCCCTGCTCAAGCAGCTGGAAGAAATTCACCGCTTTACCTACCGCGAACTGAGTAGCAGCCGCGAGCGCCTCTGGCCGGCATCCATGCCCTGCACCCTGGGCAGCGACGCGCAGATTCCCGTGGCCCGCTATGGCAACTCCAATACCGGGCAGATGAAAACTGTCTACCGCGTCGGCCTCGGCCACCGCTATGGCCGCTCGATGCAGACCATTGCCGGTATCCACTACAACTTCAGCCTGCCCGATGCATTCTGGCAGGCACTGCAAACCCAGCTGGGCGACAGCCAGAGCCTGCAGCAGTTTAAAACCGAGCGCTACTTTGCCCTGATCCGCAATTTCCGCCGTCACTTCTGGCTACTGGTGTACCTGTTTGGCGCCTCGCCAGCAGTGGCCGCCTGTTTTGTTCAGGGCCGCAATCACCAGCTGCAGACCTTTGCCCAGGCGCCGCAAACCCTCTACTTGCCCTATGCCACCTCGCTGCGCATGGGCGACCTGGGCTACCAGAGCGATGCGCAAAAAGCCCTGCAGGTGGATTACAACAACCTCAGCGATTACCTCAAAACCCTGTGCGGTGCCATCACTCAAAGCCACCCGGATTACGAGCGAATTGGCCTTAAAGACGAACAGGGCAACTACAAGCAGCTAAACACCAGCCTGCTGCAGATCGAAAACGAGTTCTACTCCAGCATTCGCCCCAAGCGCACCAGCCAGCGCGGCGAAACGGCACTCCAGGCGCTGCGCCTGCGCGGTGTGGAATATGTGGAAGTGCGCTGCGTCGACCTCAACCCCTTTGAGCCACTGGG
>CBIMZH010000563.1:0-2434 GCA_966248255.1 uncultured Cellvibrio sp. | reverse complement strand
AACTCACCGCGAGTAATCAGCAGCGACGATAGATTTTGTTCGGCAATCAGGGCCAGCCCCTTGGCCATTAATTCAGACTCATCCGCACAACCGCCAACTACAGCTTCAAACTCATGGAAATTGGGCGTGAGCATAAATGCCCCTGCGTAACAGCTGAAATTTTTCGCTTTGGGATCAACCAGTACGGGCACCCCAGCGGCATTGGCCAATTGAATAAGTGCGGGAGCATCCTGGATGCTGCCCTTGGCGTAATCGGAAATAATAACCAGATCAACATCGTCCACCAGCCTGGCCATGCGCTGCTGCACAGCATCGGAATCTTCAGGCTTGAATGTATCTTCAAAATCCATGCGCAACAGCTGCTGATGGCGACTGATTACGCGCAGCTTGGTGACTGTCGGCTTCTGTACCGAAATATGCAGGTGCGTCTGGATATTGGGCAGGCTCAGCGCTTTCTCAAGAATACTGCCCGCCTCGTCTGCGCCAATGACACCAACCAGGGATACCTGACAACCGAGTGCCGCCAGATTTAATGCCACGTTAGCCGCGCCACCTGGACGATCTTCGGTATCGGCAATATTTACCACGGGCACTGGAGCTTCCGGTGAGATGCGCGAGCTGGCGCCGTGCCAATAGCGATCCAGCATCACATCACCGACGACCAGAATCCGCGCACGATCAAATTGCGGGAGTTTTAGATGCATTGCTCGGGGCTTCCTTTATAAATTAATCCGCGAATCACTCGATCATTCCTTAAACTGGCGAGAATGTAGTCGGGCATAGTGGCCATTTAACGCAAGCAATTCCCGGTGAGAGCCCTGCTCCAGGATTTCCCCTTCCCCCATAACCACAATGCGATCAGCTTGTTCGATTGTGCTTAATCGGTGGGCAATAATAAACGTTGTTCGTCCTTTCATTACTTCATCCAGTGCAGCTTGAATAACCTGTTCTGACTCATTATCCAACGCTGAGGTAGCTTCGTCCAATATTAAAATTGGCGCATTTTTAAGTAGCGCGCGCGCTATAGCAATACGCTGACGCTGACCACCGGACAGACGGTCGCCACCTTCGCCTATGGGCGTATCCAGGCCCTGCGGCAGCCGCTCGGCAAACTCGCTGACATGAGCCAAGTCCGCAGCGGCTTTTATTGCTTCGCGACTTACCTTGTCGGCGCGACCGTAGGCAATATTTTCGGCAACACTGCCTTCAAACAAAACAACCTGCTGGTTAACCAAAGCAATTTGCTCGCGCAGATTATTGAGAGGCAAATCAGTCAATAAAATTCCATCTATCAAAATTTCGCCATGCGTAAAATCATAAAAGCGCGGCAGTAAACTCACCAGGGTAGATTTACCACTACCCGACTTGCCTACCAAGGCAATTTTTTCACCGGGAGACACCTGCAGACTCAAGTTTTTAATGGCCTGCTGCTCATGGCCGGGATAGTTAAAGGTTAGGTTACGAAACTCAACTTCACCTTTGGCCCGCACCAGATTCGCCTGCCCGTTATCATTTTCCACGGGTTCATCAAGTAAATTAAACACACTTTCTGCTGCGGCAACCCCTTTTAGAATCAAGGGGCCGACTTCGCCCAGCTGGCGAATGGGCTGAATTATCATACCAATAGCCGTAATATAACCAAAAAATTGCGCTGTACTGTTTAACTCCATAACACTCAACGCGGCGTAAATAAGCATACTCATGGAGAATGCGATCAACAAATGCATAATTGGTGCATTGGCGTTACTAGTTAGAACGATTTTCATATTTTGCGCATAATTATTATCACTGGCCTTGGCGAAGCGCTGACGCTCATATTCCTCGCCGCCAAAACTGCGCATCACTTTATAACCAGAAATCATCTCTCCCGTTATTTGTGCCAAATCGCCAACACTGCCCTGTACTTTAGTATTTAAACGTCTTATGCGCTTCGCCACCTTGCCCACCAGCAGGCCCATAATCGGAGCCACCGATAAAAAGATCAGCGTCAGCTTCCAATCCAGAATAAACAACCAAATTAACAACCCCAAAACCGTGGCGCCTTCACGAATACCTTTTTTCAAGGCGTCAGTTGCCGCGGCAGTTACACCATTGATGTTGTATGTAATTAGTGACACAAAGTGTCCGCTGGGTCTGGCATCGAGATTAGTCACAGGCATAAGCGTAATATGATTAAACACCTGCACTCTCAATTCGTTGATAATCTTAAACGCCACCTTGGCCATAAAATAGCCACCAACAAACATGCCCAGACCGCGCAACAGGGTTAAGAAAATAATCTCCAGCGGCACCAGCCAGCGCGCCATAGCGCCATCAGATTCAATCGTGTTAACCAGATTTTCCATCATCTGCGAGTAGCCCACGTTGGCCAGGGCATAAAGTGCATAGCCAAGTACACTCAAGGCAAATATAGACCTGTGAGGCTTAATATATT
>CBIMZH010000562.1:0-2437 GCA_966248255.1 uncultured Cellvibrio sp. | reverse complement strand
CTCACAAGGTGTGCACCCAGGTCTGGATTTTTCCGATATCGACCGCGTGCGCAAATTGCATGAAGAGTGCACCCAATTGCCGGTGCACCCGCGTCACCCCTATGCCGGTGAACTGGTGTTTACCGCCTTCTCAGGTTCGCACCAGGACGCGATTAAAAAAGGTTTTGCGGTGCAGAAAAAAGACGCGCTTTGGGAAGTGCCCTACTTGCCCATTGACCCAGCGGATTTAAACCGCAGCTACGATGCTGTAGTGCGCGTTAACGCCCAGTCAGGCAAGGGCGGTGTCAGCTTCCTGTTGCAGCAAGAGGCGGGCTTGCAGTTGCCGCGCCGTTTGCAAATTGAATTTTCCGGTGTAGTGCAAAAAGTCAGCGACGCCACAGGTAAGGAAGTCAAAGGCGCGGATATTGTTAAATTCTTTAACGAAGAATATCTCGGTGTGAATGCGCCTATTGCTTACCAGTCGAGCAAGTTCAGCCAGGCGGATGATGCGCACCAGGTGGATATAGTGATACACGCGCAACACCAAAACAAAACCGTGGAAATCAGTGGCAGTGGCAATGGCCCGATCGATGCCGCCGCCCATGCCATCAGTCAGTTTACCGGTATGGAAGTGAGTGTGATTGACTACCACGAACATGCGGTAGGTGAGGGCTCAGGTGTAGAAGCTGTCACCTATGTGGAATTAAAAGTAAACAACGGTCGCCCGGTGTTTGGCGTGGGTCAGGATCGCAACATTATCAGCTCGGCGGTTAAAGCTTTAATCAATGGTGTAAACCGCTCAGGCGCTATTGCTTAATAAAGCGCAAAAATAAAAAAGCGCAGTCACTCGTGGCTGCGCTTTTTTTTGCCTGAAAAAAAATTAAACGTTTAATGCTGTTAAATGAAATTTGGCTTTAAGCATTTCACTTAAGCCGCCGCTTTGATAGCTGTTAATGAGTTCGCGGCGGTTGTTGCTGGCTTTGCTCAGTGAGCTGGAACCGTAAACCCAGAAGTTGAGTTTGTTATTGCAGTTGAGCTGTTCCGCCGCCTGGATCAGTGCCAGGCACACAGATTGGTAATAGCGTTTTTCCGAAATCAATAGCGCCTGGCGCAGCATGGCGTTGTCCTGGCTGGCGTTAAGGTCTTTGACATAGACATCTTGAAGAATATTATCGGCGCTGACATTAAAATAATTCATCGCGATTTTTACCGCAGTCGCTATGTCCTGGGCTTTGATTGGGTCTATGCCAAACACCCAGACCTCGCCATCTACTATGGCTGCCTCCTGGGTTTTGCCTTTGCTAAATACACTAAAGGGCGAACCCGATTTATGGTACCTGGCTTTCCACTGTGAATAGGCCTGGCAACAACTGCGCACGACAAACTGGCCGCAATCGCTGTGGCTACTCAAAATAATATCGACTGAATTGCTATAGTCTGCCTGGCTATCCTGAGTGCTGTGTGACTGGTGCATGGAGTTCATTGGCTTCTCCCGGTTGGCGATTCAGGCAAGCAATACAGCTATAGAGGCGCCTGGCTAAAAATTACCCATAAAATCAGTCTAGATGTTGTTTTGGCGCCAGCCACCGAGGCTATAGACAATTTTGGAGCTAACTAGGCTCGGCTAGAAGTAAGAAATTTTTGAACAAATAGCCAAAATATAACCGAATAATTTTTTAGCTATTAAAGCCATAAAGGTCGGAAATAAAAGCCATTTTTTACTGGCCAAAATCCAGGTGCGCCAAAAAGTTTTCAATCAACTCTATATTGCGCGCTTTACCCGAATCGCGCAGGCTGTGCGCCGCCGGGGAAAAATATTGGTGCGACTGTAAAAACTGCAGCTGCGCCTCCAGCCATTCGTGCCAGCTTCTGGGTTTGTAATAGAGGTTCATCTCCTGCCAGAGGGCGCGGCTGGTGTCGATAAAATCGTCGCGCCCGAGTGAATCCAAATCGGCATCGGCCATCAATTCTTCGAGCGGGCCAGCGGGTGTTTGCGGCATGCGCGTGGCATTGATGATGCTGGCAATCTGGTTGATTTGCGCTGCGCTAAAACCATAGCCGGGCAGCACTTTTTTCATCATGGCGATACTGACGGATTCATGGTCCTGACGCTGATAGACGTAGCCGAGATCGTGAAATGCCGCGGCTACTTCCAGCAGTTGCGTGTCGCCGGGCGCTAGCCCGGAGAGGCGCGCGAGCCTGCGCACTGCCGGCAGCACATCCTCCTCGGTATGGCGCCAGCAGTGATAGGTGTAACTGGGCAATAACTGCGTGCGCAACAAATTCAGGGCATAGGCTTGCGCACCTTGAACATCCACTTGCATTTGTATGTTCATAAACTCCCCCAGCCAAACGGCTATTTAGAGGTTAGGGTGATAATGCTTGGATCACTCGGTAAATTCACCTTGGCTAAATAATCGCAACAGCGCTGATACAAAAACTGGCTGGGACCATCCTC
>CBIMZH010000561.1:0-2440 GCA_966248255.1 uncultured Cellvibrio sp. | reverse complement strand
TATGATTCATAGCAGATTTACAAACAGTTAAAACCGGGGCAGCTTACCCGATTTTAGTGGCAGGAGTTAGCTTGCCCAGCTGTGCCACCCGGCTTCTAGCGGCGATATATATTGGCCAGCGGCTCGGGTAAATTGCGAAAGCGCTTGGAGCCCCACTGATAGTGAGCGGGCGTTAAGCGAATACAGGCTTCAACACTGGCGTTAAGGCCCAGGCTCGACTGCGTCAGATCCGCACGGTAAATACGCGGGTCAGCTTCCAACAGATGTATGGCAAAACCGCCGGGCACTCGTTCGGCCACACAGCAGCAGACACTGCAGCCAGTGCGCTCTACCAACCCCTGCACCAGCGTCATGGTCAGCGCTGGCTGCTGGAAAAAGTCCGTCAGCTGACTGCCCGCAGCCTTGTCCGGGACATGATCGGTCAGTATGCCCACCATACCGCCCTGCTCCAGGGCTTTAACAAGCTTCATCACTCCGCGGCGATTTGCCGGTACCATATCAATATTGAGCTTGGAGCGACCGGCGTACACCAGCTGGTCGATAGCCGGATTTTTAAGGGGAAGGTACATGGCCGTTAAGCGCGCCTGACTGGCCAGATAGGGCGCCACCAGCTCCCAGTTGCCCAGGTGCGGCACCAATACCAGCACCCCCTTACCCTGGTCGATTTTGCTGCGCAAAATGGCTTCATGATGGCGCGCAACAATTTTGCCGCTCAGCTTCTCCCAGCTGCTGCTCCAGATATAGCCGGCTTCAAGCACTGTGGTGAAGGTAGCCTGCACACTTTTGCGCGCCAGCTGCTGCTGTGCCTCCGGGCTTAACTCCGGTAGGCAATGAGCGATATTGTCCTGGGTATGGCTTACCAGCCTGGGCTTTAACAGCCAGGCAAGATTGCCCAAACCAACCCCCAGAGCGCGCAGCCAAGCCAGGGGTAAACGCGCCAGGCCTTTAATTATCAGGGGGGCCAATTGGTTCATAAGCAATTCGGAATCTTTAAAAAGTGGGCGCAGCTTACCGGAAATTAACCCGCGACCAAAATCGCATCACGCCTTACAAATCCATTCCCCTGCAAACTCAATCCGCAGAAAGCTCAGGCCCGAAAAAAACCAGCCAAAAAAATGGGGTGGCCTAAGCCGCCCCCAAACACTTGGTGTGTTTCACCGGGTTAAAACAGTTACTGGACACGCACCGCCGTAAAAATGTCGGCGAAGGTGCGCTCCTTGTGGATATGTATGGGCGAGTGCAGGCGGCGGGAGATATCGCGCGAGGAAATCAGCCCGCGGATATGGTGAGCATTGCTGTCCACCACCAGCAAATACTGCTGATGGTAGTTTTCCAGGGCGCTGATCACGTCATCGACGCTGGCGCGCTCCAGCGCTGTGTATTCCATGGCGCGCAGCTCGCGGCGGTGATGCATTAAATCCTGCACACTGAGCTCGCTGCGGCCCACGTGCAGCTCCAGTTGCTTGAGCAGGCGGTTGTGCTCGCTTAAGTCCTCCTGGGCAATTACGCCAATACATTCATGGTTAGCATCCACCACCAGTTTCAGGCCCACATCTTCGGCGCGCATCACCGCCAGGGCTTCGGCGGCCTCCATATGGCCATTGATCATCGGCGGCTTGTGCTGGCGAAAATCAGTCACCAGGCTGAGGGCGCTGGAGTCGCCCTGGATATCGCTAAATTCTTCCGGCTGCACCAAATGGTCGCGCTCGGCCAGGTCAAATACTTGAAGTTTCATGGCAATTCTCCCAACTGCGTTAAGTCACTGGGAACCCATGGGCTGAGCTGATCTGCGTCCGGCTGATCAAACCAGACGCCGCCTCATGTCTACAGGCTCTAAGCCTTAACATAGGGGCTTATAGTCTTAAGTTAAATGAGGAATTGGGCGAATTTACGCACGCTTTACCGGGGGTTTACGGGCGATTTACTTCCACAAAATCTGTGTGGGATTAAGCAAAGGCCGAGATTTGGCTATAACCCTGCCCATGACCCGCCTCAACCGCTATAATCGCCGCATTTTTCACCCTTAATGACACCTTTAACCGATTAGGTCTGCCATGTCTGACAAACGCTACGACGTAAGCACCTTCCAGGGTTTGATTCTCGCCCTGCAAGACTATTGGGCGCGCCAAGGCTGCGTGATCCTGCAACCCCTGGATATGGAAGTGGGCGCGGGCACCTTTCACCCGGCTACTTTTTTGCGCGCCATAGGCCCGGAAACCTGGAATACCGCCTATGTCCAGCCCTGCCGCCGCCCCAAAGACGGCCGCTATGGCGAAAACCCCAACCGTTTGCAGCACTACTACCAGTTCCAGGTAGCAATGAAACCCTCGCCCGCCAATATTCAGGATTTGTACCTGGGTTCGCTGCGCGAGATGGGTATAGACACCAATGTGCACGACATCCGCTTTGTCGAAGACAACTGGGAGTCGCCCACTCTGGG
>CBIMZH010000560.1:0-2441 GCA_966248255.1 uncultured Cellvibrio sp. | reverse complement strand
CAATGCCGGCGCTGCGATTTATGTCAGTGGTGTTGCCAGTAGTCTGGCCGACGGCGTGGAAATGGCACGCGATGCTATAGGCAGCAGTCTGGCCGGTGAAAAGATCCGCGAGCTGGCAGCCTTTACTCAATATTTAAATTAATCTGGTTCAACTCATGACAGAAACACCCACTATTCTCCGTAACATTATTGCCCGTAAGTGGGAGGAAATTGCCGCGCGCAAAGCGCAGGTTTCGCTGGCGGATCTAAAATCGCGCGCGGCAGATCAAGCGCCAGCACGCGGTTTTGTACGCGCTCTGGAAACTAAAATTGCCCAGGGGCAGGCAGGTGTAATTGCGGAAATTAAAAAAGCCTCGCCCAGTAAAGGGGTGATTCGCGAGCACTTTGTTCCCGCAGAAATTGCCCGGTCTTACGAGCAGGGTGGCGCCGCTTGCCTGTCGATTCTTACCGATGTGGATTTTTTTCAAGGCGCAGATATTTATCTGCAGCAGGCGCGCGCTGCTGTGAGCCTGCCAGTAATCCGCAAGGACTTTCTGGTTGATGAGTATCACATCTATGAGGCCAGAGCTCTGGGTGCGGATTGCGTCCTGCTGATTGTCGCCGCGCTGGAGTCGGCCAAGCTGCAAGAGCTAAATAGCCTGGCGCTGGAGTTGGGTTTGGATGTTCTGGTTGAGGTGCACGATGAGCGCGAACTGGAGATTGCCCAGCAGTTACCCAATAAGCTGATTGGTATTAACAACCGCAACCTGCATACATTTGAAGTGAGCCTGGAAACTACCTATCGCCTATTGGATCAAATCGGTCCCGAGCGTTTGGTGGTGACTGAAAGCGGAATTCTCGCCCCGGTGGATGTCAGCGCTATGCGCGCCCATAATGTGCATGCATTTTTGGTGGGTGAAGCTTTTATGCGCGCCGAGGAGCCGGGCCAGGCCCTGGCTGAGTTTTTTCGCTAAGTGTTTGCCAGGTAATTTAGAATGAAAAAGGCCAGCTTAGTGCTGGCCTTTTTCATTGGGGTTTTGACAGCTGTTGGCATTAGTGGCGCATCCGCCACAACCACCGCAGCCCTGGCTTTTTTTGCCCAGGCCGGGCAGCCACTGGCGCAGCACATAAATTAGCGCGATAAGAACACAGCTGCCGACGATAACTTCTTGCCACATAAAACCTCCGCTAGCTGACCAGCATACTCGCCAGATGATAGGTAACCCAGGCGGCAAAATAAGCCAGTGCAAATAAATAGACAGTAAAAGCCAGCGTAGATTTCATCGAGTTGGTTTCGCGCTTTACTACTGCGATAGTGGATATGCACTGAGGGGCATAGACAAACCAGGCGAGGTAGGCAAAGGCCACGGGCAGCGCCCAACTGGCGTGTAACGCCGCACCCAGTGCCATATCGGCTGATTCTTCACCCACTGCATAAACTGTTGCCAGCGCACTTACGGCCACTTCGCGCGCGCCCATCGCCGGGATAAGGGCAATACACATCTGCCAGTTAAACCCCAGGGGCTCAAATAACGGCTGCATCCAGCGACCCAATGAGCCGGCAAAGCTGTATTCAATGGCGGCTTGGGTGGCGTCCGCCGGGGCGGCGGGGAAGCTGGCCAAAAACCACAAAATAATCGATAGCGAGAGAATAATGGTTCCAACTCTACGCAAAAAGATCATAACCCGCTCTTTTAGGCCCATAAACACGTGGTAGACCATAGGCCAGCGGTAGCTGGGCAATTCCAGCAGCAGGGGGAACTCCTCCCGCGCCTGGCGACGACGCATGATCCAGGCTACCAGTGCGGCACTGGCAACACCGGCAAAATAGAGTACAAACAGGGTGAGGCCCTGAAGGTTAAAAATTCCCCATACGGTTTGCCTGGGGATAAAGGCGCCAATAATCAGCGCATAAACCGGTAGGCGTGCGGAGCAAGTCATGAGCGGTGCCACCATAATGGTGATAAAGCGCTCTCGCGGATCGGATATGGTGCGGGTGGCCATAATGCCGGGCACGGCACAGGCAAAACTGGACAGCAGCGGAATAAAGGAGCGACCGGAAAGGCCCAGGCCGCGCATAGGTCGATCCAGTAAAAATGCGGCGCGGGTCAGATAGCCGCTGTCCTCAAGGATAAGAATAAAAAAGAACAGGATGATAATTTGCGGTAGAAAGACAATGACTCCGCCGACACCGGCAATCACACCATCAATTAAAAAGTTTTTCAGCAGGCCATCGGGTAGCAGCTGGGCGAGCCCCTCACCCAACCAGCCAAAGCCTGCGTCTATGGCATCCACCAAGGGTGAGGCCCAGGCAAATACGGCTTGAAAGACCACCAGCAGAATACTGAACAGCACCACCAGGCCCAGAGCGGGGTGCATCACCAGGGAATCCAATCGATCCTGCCAGGCAGGCAACTGATCTGGCTGCTCAACATAGTCCTTAATCAGGTTTTCAATCTTTT
>CBIMZH010000559.1:0-2443 GCA_966248255.1 uncultured Cellvibrio sp. | reverse complement strand
CAGGGCCGCGCTAAAAAAGGAATTAAAAAGCGCGCAACTACTTGGCTCTACCCGCGATAACCACTCAATTTATTTGTGCGATTACGACCGTCACCCCTGTGTGCTGCGCGAGATAGGCCGCCTGCGCGAACTCACCTTTCGCCTGGTTGGCGAAGGCACTGGCAGCCGCCGCGACTTGGACAAGTATGATCACCACTACCGCCACCTGGTGCTCTGGGATGAAGACAAACTCTGTATCGCCGGTGCCTATCGTTTGGGCGAAGCGGGCAATATTGCCGCACGCCAGGGTATAAAAGGTCTCTACACTGCCGACCTGTTTGATTACCAAAGTGAGATTAAACAATACCTGCCCCAAGGCCTGGAGCTGGGCCGCAGTTTTGTTCACCCGGATTACTGGGGCAAAGCCAGCCTGGATTATTTGTGGCAAGGTATAGGCGCCTATATCAAACACCACGACCATATCCGCTATATGTTTGGCCCGGTGAGTATGAGCGCGCAATACCCCAAAGCCCTGCGCGATATGCTGGTGTTTTACTATCAAAAATTTTATTGCGGGGAGGAGCCACTGGCCGACGGCAAACACCCCTATGTACTGGAAGAAGATGCGCTAATCAGCCTGCAACAGACCTTTGCCCATTTCAACCGCGAACAGGGTTTTGAGCTGCTGCAAAAAGCCTTTGCCGAGCAGGATTGCAAAATTCCTGTGCTCTACAAACAATATGCAGCGCTGTTTGAAGAAGGCGGCTGGCAGCTGCTGGGCTTTAGTGTGGATTCAGAGTTTGGCAACTGCCTGGATGGCTTGTTTATGGCCGACCTGCACAAACTTAAAGCCAATAAACGCGCGCGCTATCTCGGCGAATAATTTTTATCTGCCACAAAAAAGCCCCGAAAACTCGGGGCTTTTTTGTGGGTATTTTTTAAGCTAAGGCTGCTCAACCGTATTAACAAAGTCTTCCGGCTGAAACCAGTAACGCGGATTTTGATAATCAGTATCGCGCGGAATATTGCCATTAACCAAATCGAATACCCGCCAGTTATTGCCCAGCTTGAGCGGAAACACAGATTTGGTTAACGCCTGGCTGTGCATAAACGCCATAAACTCACCCGAATCTATCATCCGCTCCAGACCGCGCTCAATCCACAGCGCCAGGTCTTCGTTATTGCGATTAACGAAAAAATAAAGCGCAAAGGGGTAATGCAGCAAAATACTTTTTTCGTTGGTTAATTTTGGGTAAAGCGCAGTAAAACTTTGCAGCTCACTGGGCACTTCAAAATAGCCACGGGGGAAATAATCACAGGCGCCCGAGTTGAGGCTTTTAAAAATATGGTCGTAATCAATAATTTCGCGCACGCGCAGGCCCGCAGCACGCAACACCAGAGTATCTGGCCAGCCTTTGCCCTGGCAGGCCATTAATTTACTTAGCTCATCCAGGGTTTTAAGTGATTCAAACTTTTGCTCATCGTCTTTACTGATAATAAAGCGGCGGTAACCCAGCAGCCCGCGGGTTAATGGAATGCGAATCGCACGCAGATTGGACTCGCGATAATTGTCCGTACCCATCCAGTAAACATCCAGCAAGCGGCCGCGAATCAACTCCTGAGTGGCGCGCTCCTGCTCCATCAATTGCTGCTCCAGCAATACGGGCACTTTGCGACCATCGGCACCGCGAATCAGCGCCTTTTGCAGCAGCCCGGCAAAATAATCCTGGGCAACGCGAAAGCGCGGGTCCACCCCGGCGATTTTCACCGAGGTTCGCGGCTCATCAGCAAGGCCATCGGCAGTGCTTTGGGCTTCATCGGCCATAGCCCACCCCGCCCCTAAAATAAGCCACAGGCCCAATCCAATAAACCTTTTAAATAGCGCCAAATCTTTAACCAAAATTTTGTAATCCATTAAATCTATAAACAGCAACTGCTGCCAGCCTAACACCCGTGCAGCCATAAGCAAACCCGGCATCTGGCGGTCATTTTTTGCCCTGCCCCGGCGGTTGCAATCTGCATCAAAGTATAGGTTAATCGCCCCCATTACTCGTCAATCAGAGACAGCTATGCACATACATATTCTCGGCATCTGCGGCACCTTTATGGGCAGCCTGGCGCAACTTGCCAAAGAGCTTGGTCACCGCGTTACCGGCAGCGATGCCAATGTTTACCCCCCCATGAGCACCCAGTTGGAGCAGGCCGGCATTGAACTGATTCAGGGCTACGACCCCAGCCAGCTGGCGCCAGCGCCGGATTTAGTCATAGTCGGCAACGCCATGAGCCGCGGCAACCCGGCGGTGGAGTATGTACTTAACAAGGGCATCCCCTACACCTCCGGCCCCCAGTGGCTGCACGACCATGTACTGCCCGGCAAATGGGTGATGGCGGTGGCCGGCACCCACGGTAAAACCACCACCAGCTCCATGCTTACCTGGATACTGGAATACGCGGGTATGGCGCC
>CBIMZH010000558.1:0-2451 GCA_966248255.1 uncultured Cellvibrio sp. | reverse complement strand
GTCGACTCGGATTTACCCTGCCACAGACGAAGCAAGGCACAGGTTAACAGTGCCAGTAAAAAGCGCTCGGCGGCGGCGGTCAGTGGTGTGACGCTGCCTGCCAATGCATGGGCAGCATTGAAATTACTCCCCCAAAAGAATGTGCTGAGTACCACCAGAAACCAGATGGTGCCGTTGTTGTTCATGGCGGGAATACCTCTAAGCCAAGGGGGGAATTCGGGACGGGGTGAGGGGGCTGCTAGCTTATTGCTTTGCCGGGCGTCTTGGAACTGACAAATGTGTAATAAATAGTTGGCAGCCAAATATTGCCGATGCAGATTTGCCGCTGTGGAGCGCGCGCGGTTATGCTGCGCATCCCGCCGCTGGATACCTGGCGAATGGCAAAAAGCTTAAGAGGTAGTGCATGAGTGCAAGTAATTTTGTCCTGGCCGACTATTTAGCGCGCATTGGTTTGACTGAAGCTCCTGAGGTTAACGCCATTGGCCTGGCGCAATTGCTGCGCGCGCAATTGCACAGTGTGCCCTTTGAAAATCTGGATGTGCAGGCGGGCAAGCTGGTATCCCTGGTGCCCGAAGATATAGTGACCAAAATTGTGTACCAGGGGCGCGGCGGCTACTGCTATGAAGTCAATGGCATTTTGGCCATGGCCCTGGAGGCACTCAGCTTTCGCTTTCAAATTATTGGCGCCAGGCCCATGTTTTATCCGCAGCGCCGCGCGAAAACCCACGTGATTTTATTGGTGGAAGCCGATGGCCAGCAGTGGATTTGCGACGCCGGCTTTGGCAGCTTTGGGCTGCGCGCGCCCATAGGCTTGCATCAATTAGGACAGCCGTTGGTGCAGGATAACGAGCAGTTTATGCTGGTTAAAAACCAGCGCGAAGAATATGTACTTCAAGCCTGGGTGAAGGGCGAGTGGGTTAATCAATTTGGCTTTGATCTCTATGCCATGGAGTGGGTGGATTTTGTTCCTGCCAACTTCTTTAACTCCAAAAGCCCGGACGCGGTGTTTGTGCAGCGCTATTTAGTCATGTTGCAAACGCCCCAAGGGCGCAAACTGCTCTCGGGCGATCAGTACAAGGAGATGACCGCCGCCGGTGAGCAGACGACTCAGATAAGCCCGGAGCAGCTAGACGCAATGCTCTGGCAGGCGTTCAAGCTCAAGCGCCCAGCACCCTGAAACCCGTAAAACTTATAACCTTCGGCCCTGCTAAAACAGCCAAAACGAGCCGGGTGGAATAGCCGCCTGGCAAATTGGCGTTAAATCTGTGCGCCAGTTTGTAAATTGCGCCTTCTCTGTCTAGCGTTAAAGGGAATTTGACTCTAACTCGCGCAATGCAGAGGACGCGCTTATGGCCAGAAAATCCCCCCGCTCGACGCCCGAACTGGACGCTCCGCAACACCCCGATCTGGATGAAGTGGTAACCCTGGATTCACCCACCCCGGATTTGCCCCAGGCCAGTGTGCCCGAGATAGAGCTGGACGATGGCTATATGTATTTCACCGAGCGGGATTTGAGCAAAATCCTCGCTAACCTGGATAGCCTGCGCAACAGTGTTTACCCCCATGTGGAACACGAACACGAGGTTGATAGCCGCAAAGAGCAGCAGTTCCCCTCGGTGTGTTTGATTGGTCTGGGGCGCTGCGGTTCCAACATCGCGTTGGACGTGGCCAGCCTGGTCTATAACGCGCGCAATTTTTACCTTAATGAATTCCTCAGTGAAGAAAAGGCGGTGCGCGAGCAGGACGGCAGCTCGCTGCGCTGGATCAAACGCAGCCTGCATTTAAAAGGCAGTCGCGGCCTGCGCCCGGTGTTTTTAATTGAGCCCTTGGTAATGCTGGGGGATCTGGATAAAGACATCAGCGGTCGCATCCGCTTCTCCCACAAAGGCGAGCGCTCGGCGTTTTTGCAGGATTACACCAAAATGAAAATCATGGATCTCTCCGAGGTCCATGCGGGCGGCTCGGGCAATGCGCCTATCCTCGGTCAATACCTGGCGAAAATTATCCTCAACAAAGATACCCAGCGCTTCTCCAATCCCGATTGGAAATTTATTCACTCATACCTGATCGATTCCTGCGGCATTAAAGCCAATCAGTCGCGCTTGTACTTTTATATTTTCAGCGCCGGTGGCGGTACCGGTTCGGGTATGGCTTCAGAGTTTGGCCTGGCTCAGCAGTATGCTTATATGAGCAAAACCTTCGAGACCCGCTCGGTTGAAGAAGATACCCGCGGCCACTCCTTTGTGTTTGAGCCGATTTTTACTAGCGGCATCTGCATATTGCCGAATATCTCCGACCACGGTGTGGAGATGTCCGAAGCGCTGCACATCAACGCCGGGCGTTTGCTGTGTAAGTATCTGTCGGAAGAGTGGGACTTCTCCTACAACTTCGACAATGAGGATTCCAGCGAGGCCAGCGTGATGCGCCGCATTCGCCCCTGGAATGCGATGA
>CBIMZH010000557.1:0-2455 GCA_966248255.1 uncultured Cellvibrio sp. | reverse complement strand
GTATTCGTCTGGCGCTACATCCTGGCTCACTCCAGGTAATGAGCGACCCGCTACTGCTGGAGCGGATGCTGCGCAACCTGCTGTCCAACGCGATCAAATACACGGATGCGGGTCGCGTACTGGTGGTCTGCCGCCGGCGCAAACAGCAGGTGTCCATAGAGGTCTTTGATACCGGTTGCGGCATTGATGAGGCTGCGCGCCTGCATATCTTTGATATTTACCAGCGCTCTTTCGATCAACCCGAGCAAAAAGACGGGGCGGGAATTGGCCTGTCGATTGTTAAACACATCGCCGATTTACTGCATATTCCTATCACCCTGAATTCCACCCCGGGTAAAGGCAGCCGCTTTAGCTTGCTCCTGCCCCGGGCGCAGTATGACAACCCCCGAATTACCCCAGTGCAAAAATCCGAGCCGCAGGTGTTGCTGGTGTTAAGCGATAAACAACTTGAGCAGGAGATGAGCGAACGCCTGAGCAACTGGAAATGCCAGGTGCAATGCGCAGAGACACTTCCAGTGATGCAACAGGAAAACCACACCCCAACAATTTTGATTTGCGACTATCAGCTGCTGGAATCCACCAAGCTGCCAGCCGAAGGCTTGAATTATCCCGCCAGAGGGATAATCGCTGCATGCATATGCGCACCCGCAACGCCACTGCCGGAACAATGGGTAGCCCTGTCGATACACGCGCTGCCGTCGCAAACGCGCGCGTTGTTAAATGCAGCGGCACGCCTTAAGCAAGAGACAAAGCCCAGCGGCGAAACAAGCAATTTACAGGGAGCCATATGACGCTCAAGGTACTGGTGATTGAAGATCACGAACTCTACCGCGAAGGCTTGGAACTGCTGCTTAAAGAAGTTATTCCCGGTGTGCAACTGGTCGCTGCCGCCGACTTTCCCAGCGCGCGCCAGGCACTGGCAACTCACGCGGACATTGCACTGATTTTGCTCGACATCCAAATCCCTGGCACTACAGGTTTGGAGGGGCTGGAAGCGATCAAAAATGCTTATCCGGCTCTGCCACTGGTAGTCATCTCCTCGGTAAATCACTACGCCAGCACCCAACAAATGTTAAACCTGGGTGCTGATGGCTTTATCGCCAAAAGCTGCAGCAAAGCGGTCATGTTGCAAGCGCTGCGGGATGTACTTAAGGGAGAAAAAGTCATTGTCGGTGAGCAGTCTGCCGCCGATGTGTTATCGCTCTCGCCGCGTCAGGTGACGATTCTGGAATTGATGGCGCTCGGGCTAGCCAATAAAGAAATTGCCGCGCAATTGCATATCTCGCCCGCCACTGTGCGCGAATACGTCTCAGATCTGCTGTTGTTATTTTCTTGCGAGAACCGCACCCAAGTTGTTTTGAAGGCGCGCAACCTCGGATTTATTCTCGGCTTTTAGTTGTAACTGATCATTTATCATCACTCGACCCCACCATTTGTCGGGTACTTTCAAGTAAGAATAGTTCGTAACATCGCCCTTTGATCTTAGGGTGGTCTTGTTCGGGCAGCCCAACTTTTTAATTAATTATTGGGCTTAGCAAATGAAATATGGAAAATTTTCGCTGTGTTTGTGCGCTTTTACACTCACAGTTGCGATATCCGCTTGCGGTGGTGGTGGCGGCGGTAGCGGTAGCGGCGGCGCCAGTAACAGCGCCAGCAGTCTCTCTTCCAGCCAAGGCAATACAGAATCCAGCGTAAGTTCGAGTACCGCCAATAGTTCTGAAAGCAGTGCAAGCAGTATCACGACATCTTCAGTTAGTAGCTCAGCAACACAAAGCAGTGACAATTCCAGTACTACCAATTCCAGCAGTAGCGCCGCTAGCAGTGCTCTAGGTGGAGATGGAAATAGCTCCAGCGCAAACATCAGCTCCAGTAGCAGCGTAAAAACCAGCTCCAGCACTGGAACAAATTCAAGTAGCAGTGCCGAACCAAGTTCAAGTTCCAGCAGCTCCAGCGAAGCGAGCTCGGACACCCGGCCTGATGCATTTAGTTTTGCGCCTAAAACTGATGTGACGCCGGGAGAATTTGTAGTTTCCCAGGCTATTACCCTGAGCGGCATTAATACTGCTGTAGCTATTAGTATTACTGGAGGCGAGTATTCAATTGATGACACTACCTTTACCAATACGGCGGGCAGTATTAGCGCCGGCCAAAATGTGCGCGTGCGCGTCAAAGCCGCCGATACAGGTCTAACCACAACCCATACCACCTTAACGATTGGCGGCATCAGCAGTGATTTTTCGGTAACCACGCAGGTGGATATCACGCCCGACCTGTTTGTATTTGATGCACAAAACGATGTGACTTTTTCCGCCCTGGTTGAATCCAACAGCGTAACCATTAACGGTGTGGACGAGCCGGTAGCTATTAGTATTAGCGGCGGTGAATACAGTATTGATAGCGCTGGCTTTACTGCAGAGAATGGTCTGGTAGCAGCAGGCCAAAGTGTTCGCCTGCG
>CBIMZH010000556.1:0-2461 GCA_966248255.1 uncultured Cellvibrio sp. | reverse complement strand
TTGGTGAAAAGCCAGCAGAGCTGGCGCCTGGGCGCGGCGATTATTTGGGTGATTAAATAATCATTACCCGCGAGTTAACTAAAATCGGTGCAGCTAAAGTCGGTGAAACTAAAGTCGGCGCAATAGACCGAGCGTTTTAATCAGCGGCAGCGCCTCAAATAAGCCGGAATTTTTTGCCAGCTGCCAAATTTCAAAGGGCGGGCGACCACCATCGGCGGGATTGGGGAAAACATCGTGAATCGCCAACCAGCCGCCCTGTTGGATATGGCCGCTCCAGCAGCGGTAATCGTTAAGCGCCGCTTCCATGCTGTGGCCGCCATCAATAAACACCATCGACAGGGGTGTAGCCCAGTGGCGCGCCGCCAGCCTTGAAGGCGCGACTATAGGCACCACTGTCTCCTCCAGCTGCGCGCGCTGCAGTGTGCGGCGAAATTCGCGAAATGAATCCATACGCCCGGCCTCGGCGTCATAGAGTTGCGGATCGTGATATGCCTCGCCCAACTGATGCTCTTCGCTGCCGCGGTGATGATCCAGCGCATAAAGCAGGCCGCCAACCGATTTACAGGCCGCGCCCAGGTACACAGTTGATTTGCCGCAGTAGCTGCCAATCTCCAGCACCGGTCCTTGTAGGGCGCAGCGACGCGCATATTCGTAGAGCGCCTCGCCTTCTGTTTTATCCAAAAAACCTTTTACAGACTCAATATCTATAGGCAGCATATCCAGCTCATTATTAAAAAGACTCTGCATTTTACGCCATGCGCCGCTCAAGCACGCCCTATTTAATTCGCCGAATTTACAAATCCATTAACCGCTGGTATGTGCGCCGCTTTGTGGTGCCGCAATTTGATGCGGTGGGCACAGAGCCGGAAATTGCCCATCCACGCAGCCTGGTGATTTTTGGCAGCAAAATGACTTTGGGCCGCTACGCGCAAATTATTTGCGCCAGCGACAACTGCGTGCGCCTGACCACCTGGCCGAGCAAGCAGACCCAAGGTGAAATTCATATTGGCGACTACGTGTTAATTTCCCCCGGCGTGCGCATTTCATCCGCGCAATCCATTCGCATTGGCGATAACTGCATGCTCGCTGCCAATGTTTATATCAGCGATAGCGACTGGCATGGGCTCTACAATCGCATTCGCCCCTTTCGCTGCACCAAGCCGGTGGTGATTGAAAATAATGTCTGGCTGGGCGAGCGAGTAATAGTCAACAAGGGCGTAACTATTGGTGAAAATTCGGTGGTAGGCGCAGGTGCGGTAGTCACTAAAGATATTCCGCCCAACTCGGTCGCCGCAGGCAACCCGGCACGCATTATCAAAACCCTTAATAACAATAAACGCATGCTCAAGCGCGAATTGTTATTTCTGGATGCAGAGCAGTATTTCTATAATCAGGACCAACTCGACCGGCTACTGCTCAGCAACAACGGCTGGTTAAATTGGTTTCGCACCTTGATTAAACCCAACCGGGAAGATTAATGCCCCTATTCACCGCCCAGCCTCTATTCGCCACCCAGCCCCTTGCGCTTGAGCACACAGATTTTGGCAACTTGGCACAGCTGGGCTTTCAACGCTTTGCGCCTCACCCATCTCTACAGCCCTGGGTGCAGTGCTATTGGACACTGAGCGGACAGGTTGGCGCACGCGAGGAAAATCTCTATCCCGATGGCGGCACCAGTTTGATGCTGGATTTTACCGCGCCGGAAGTACCCATTCACTTTAACGCCAAGCTGAGCCATCAGCGCATGGCGCTTAGCGGCCAGCTGGATCGCCTGGGCATTCGCTTTCATCCCGGTGGTGCATTTCAATTATTGGGTTTGGACATCAGCCAACTGCAGGGGCAAGAGCTGTCACTCAATTATTTAGGCCTGGCGCGGCCCCTATTGCAGGAGCAATTGGCCGAAGCGGCTAACAAGGCGCTGCGCTTGCAAATTATCGATAACTGGCTGCTGCAGGAGGCGCGCCGCTTTAACGCCCAGTCGGGTTTAGTGCAACAATTGCTGCCCAGCATCGCGCAGGCTTCAATCGAAGATATCAGTCGCCAGGCCGCCATCAGCCGCCGCCAACTGGAGCGAAAATTTCAACAGCAAGTAGGCCTGTCGCCAATCAAACTCAAGCAGTTAATTCGCATCAAACAAGCTCGCCAATTAATTAGCCAGCAGGCACAGACTTCACTGACGCAGATAGGAATGGACACAGGCTATTACGATCAGGCGCATTTTATTCGCCAGTTCCAGCAGGTTACCGGGCAGACGCCGGGCCAGTATCGCCAGCGCAAGTTGTCGCAAAAATACAATTGATTAACAGCCAAACTGCGCAAGATGAACTCCATCACCAACCCAAAGGAGTTCATCATGCAAGAACGTATAGCGCGCAACACTGTATATAAAACTCAGCCAGTGCTGGTCAGTTCCCTCCTGGCGCTGGGCGAAGCGGCTGCCAGTGGCCTGGAGAAATCCCTG
>CBIMZH010000555.1:0-2472 GCA_966248255.1 uncultured Cellvibrio sp. | reverse complement strand
CTGGGGGCGTGCACAATTTATGTTCGATTTATGATGGTGCTGGGTAGGAGATTTTTTATTAGTCTAAGAAACTGTGTCGGATTAAATTGAATCGTCAGAGTTATTCCAAAATTTATATCCCGATTTTGGGGGCATGGGGCGAACTCTAGCAGGTCTATCTGCGGATTTTTATGAGTGTTTGGAATTAACTAAAGAGCAGCATTTAAAATTTAATCGAGTGGTAGTTGATAAAATCAGTTAAGACAGGCCTAGTTTTCAAACCTAAAAACCGCCATTCACCATTTCGAACCTCGCAGCCTAATTTGCAATTCACCTTTGAATTGAAACTTTCCTCTTGGCACTTACTTCGAAGCCATCTGAAACCAACCGGAAAACCCACTTCCGCATCCATTTCCCCCTGGGCCCAAATGCGGAAATTTCCTCCTGTTTCCGCTACGCAAAAAATCCCATAAATACCATCTAAATCAACAAGATACGATCACCTAAAGGCTTGGGCACGGTTCCTGCTAAACATGTGCCAACGCAAGATTTAATTTAGGTAGGCCGAAGATGAGTATACGAGTTGATGACGCCCTGGGGGTACATACCCGCGCTATGGATCTGCGCGCTATGCGCAGTGAGATCCTGGCGGCCAACCTGGCCAATGAGGACACCCCTGGCTTTCAGGCGCGCGATATAGATTTTGCCCGCGAGCTGCAGCACGCAGATTCCGCCTTTGATATTGGCAATATCAACGCCTCCCCCGATCAAGGCCCCTTACCGGAACTGCAATACCGTTTGCCCATGCAGCCCTCGCTGGATGGCAACACCGTGGACCTGAGCACCGAGCAGGCGGCGTTTGGCAAAAACGCTATGGATTTCCAGACGGGCCTGACCTTTCTGGAGATGAAACTGCGCGGCATCAAACAAGCGATTGAAGGGCGTTAATCATGGCTTTTGATTCTATTTACAAAATTGCCGGTTCGGCGATGGGCGCCCAGACAGTGCGCCTTAACACCATTGCCTCCAACCTGGCCAACGCCGACTCGGCGGCCAGCAACCCGGAAGATGTGTACCAGGCGCGCAAGCCCGTGTTTGCCGCTGTGTACAACAACGACCAGATGACCCGCGACCAGGGTATGGGCGGCGCCCATGTGCAGGTGCTGGATGTGGTGAGCACCGAGCGCGCGCCTCAGCGCCGTTTTGAGCCAAATAACCCCCTGGCTAACCGCGATGGCTATGTCTACTACGCGGATATCAACCAGATCGAAGAGATGACCGACATGATGTCGGCCACACGCAGTTTTGAAACCAATGTGGATGTGCTCAACCGCGTGCGCGGTATGCAGCAGAGTCTGCTCAAATTGGGAGAAGTTTAATGTCGGTCAATACCCTGGGCGATTCCCTGAGCGCGAGCTACGGCATAGAAACCGCAGCCAGCCCAGCCGCCAACCTGAGTGACGCACAGCAGATGGAGAACAACTTCATCACGCTGATGGTGGCCCAGATCAACAATCAGGACCCCACCAAACCTGTGGACTCTACCGAGTTCCTCAATCAGTTCTCCGCCATGAGCCAAGTCAAAAGCATGGAAAACATGGCGACCATCAGCAAGAGCAACCTGGTGCTGATGGACAACATGCAAACCCTGACGGCCGCTGGTCTGGTCGGTCAGGAGGTGCGTGTGAGTACCAGCAGTGTGACCCTGGGCGATGAGCCTCTGTCAGCGCGTATCAACCTGACTTATGCCGCCGCGGATACGCAGCTAACCCTTACCGATAGCAGCGGTAAAAGCAAAACCATTTCGCTGGGCAGCCATGAAGCTGGCCCGGTGGATTTCACCCTGGATGCCGAGGCCCTGGGCCTGGCACCCGGCCAATATGTGATTGGTGTTAACACCGACAGCGGCGAGTTCCCCAGCGTGGAAGTGGCCGGTCTGGTGAACAAGGTGCGCGTCAGCAGCGAAGGGCCTGTGCTGGACGTGGTGGGTGCAGGTGAAGTGCCTTTCTACAACATTACCGAGTTTGGTCAGGCACAGGTTGCCGGGCTGCTTTAATCATCGACTTTTCGCACACAGGTAAATCCTATGAGCTTTAACATTGCTTTGACTGGCCTGAGCGCCGTGACCGAACAGATGGACACCATCAGCAACAACATCGCCAACGTGGGCACCACTGGCTTTAAATCCTCGCGCACCGAGTTTGGCAGCATCTATGCCGACAGCCAGGCGATGGGTGTGGAAGTGCTGGGCAAAACCCAAAGCATCAGCAAAGGCGGTTCACAGGTGGCTACCGGCCGCGATCTGGACCTGGCCATTGGCGGCAGCGGCTTTTTTATTACCAAAGATTCCACCGGTAAAACCCTGTACACCCGCGCCGGTGTCTTCGGCACCGACAAAAACAACTTTTTAGTGAGCGCCACTGGCCAGCGTCTGCAGGGCTACCCGGTAGACACCAATGGCAATCTGCAAGTGGGCACCCTGTCCAGCCTGCA
>CBIMZH010000554.1:0-2477 GCA_966248255.1 uncultured Cellvibrio sp. | reverse complement strand
TTCCCGCCACCGAGCAAAAAAATGAATTGCCCAATCGCTTGATAGTGATTTAAAAAGCGGCGCTAAATGCGCCGCTTTTTTATTGTCTATTGTTTTTCAAAGGCCCCCAGATCTGGCGCCCCGCCCAAATAAGGCAGACCTACATTCACGCCCTTATCGATCAGGGCACTGCTGCTGGTTAAACGGAACAGATTATTTTCCGGCAGCGAACCATCTGTATTGCGCGCGGCTGTAGCTAGAGAGACATCAACACTGGCGAAGTCCGCCACTATGGCCGCCGGGCCTGAGTCCCAGGAGTTATTTTTAGCGTCGGCGTTAGCAATGCTCACCGAGCCGGAGAGCGACACATTGTTGCGCAGATAGTGTTGCTCGCCACTGCTGACCGGGTTGCCCAAACCAAAGTTAATGCCATTGCGATAGGCGGTGCAGTTGAGCACCTTAAGGCCGCCGGCATTGTTATTTTGATCAAAGCCCTTGGATGGATTATCAAAAGCCACTGAATTGTAAATTTCATTGTGCGCCACCACCGAGTTGCCGCCCAACTTAAAACCATTGCCATTGCCAGCAAAGCCGCCGTAACCCCAGACATCCACGCCATTGCGGAAGGCCCAGGAATTTTTAATCACCACAGCTTCAGGGCTATCAAACATATCAAAGCCATCGTCGGAGTTTTCCCAGGCGCGGCAGCCGATAAAGCTATTGCCTGGCCCCTGGGTTTGCTTGGGACCAAAACCATCGGCCATGCTGCCCAGTTTTTTCGGGTCGTAATTGCGGTAGGCATCCGAGTTGATCACTGTGGTGTAGGAGCCGCCTTTGTTAATTTCCAGGCCGGTATTGCGGTTGTGGTGGAAGGCGCAATTTTCAAAGGTATTGTGCGCGCCTGTTACATAAACCCCCTGATAACCTGCGCGGGTAATTTCTATGCCTTTGAAATACCAGTAGCTGCCAGTAAGCGACAAGCCAAAGGAATCCTGCACCCAATCCTGATCGGGGAAAGAGAAATCCAACAGAGCGCGACCGCAATCCGCGGCAACCATATTGATAGGCGCACCGCTGCTGCCCGACTTGGTCAACTTAATGGTATTGGCCACACCCGAGCTGTAGGCAATGCTGTAGGTACCTGGCTGCAACAAAATCATCTGCCCGGCGCCAACATTATTTAGCGCTGTAGTTAAATCCAGCGGGCTGCTAAAACTGGTGCCGCTGGCATTGGCACTGCCTGTAGGTGACACATAATAAATTTTGCTGGCACTGACACCGCTGCTTTGACCGGCACAGGCGCTGGCATTTAACAATGCCGCTGAAGCCACACCGGAATTGTACTGAGTGCTACTGGCAGTAAATTTCACCCAGTAGTAATAGGTTGTACCACTGAGGGCACTGGTATCCGCGTAGCTGCGCGCACTGCCATCCAGGCTGGCTATGCGCACCCGTCCGCTCGGGTCAGGATCTGTATCGCGATAAATCTGCGCACTGGTAATTGTGCCGGATACACTCCAGCTAAGCGCAATCGCCGTGTTGTTACCCAGCGCACTTAAACAAACACTGGCACCACCACCAGAACCACAGCCATCACTCGCGCTCGACTGCACTGAGCTCGCAACTGAGCTAGCAACTGAACTGCTTGATGATGAAATGACGGAGGATGAACTCAGAGAGGAAGAGCTTAAAGCGCTAGAGGAGCTGAGCGAACTGGAAGAGATAATTGACGAACTGCTTGAAGCAATAGAGCTTGAAGCCACCGAAGAGGAGCTAATACCGGATGAGCCATCGCTGGGTATCGAGCACTCCTTGGTTGTTTTGGCGGGATTAGGGTCAACACCAAAGGTCGCCGTGTTACAAACAAAACTTCCACTTAATACTTTGTAAGTAAACAAGCCAGAAGCACCATAGGCAACATTGGTTGTCTGGCTCAGGGAGCATGTCTCATTGGTTTTACAAATTGTAGTGTAACCACTGGGGCGATTAGTGGCTGCGTTAGTGTATGCAGCAAAGGCGCTCAGGCCTATAAATAGAGCTATACGAAATTTCATGACAAGTATCTCGCTGGGATTATTATTGTTGTCCGCGACAAAACATCAGGCGTTGGACGTGAGGGAGCCTTGAGCCCCAACGAGCAGCGAAGATTGAGTTACATCAGAAACCAGGAATGCGCTGCTCGCAGCGGATTGACCGAAAAATTGCAGAAGAGAGAAACGCAATTACATTTGCCGAGAAGGCCGGCAGATATTTATAGGTGTGGTTGCCAGCGGCACTGATCATAAACCATTCAACAGCCACTGCCTATAGCCTTAGACGCCACGCGCTTCAGCTTAGGGAGCAGCCACCTGAGCCCAGTCACGCAATCCATAGCGCGCCATAATTTTCTCCAGTGCACCGGAAGCGCGTAACTGTAGCAAACCGGCATCAAACATATCGGCATATTTTTGCCCAAGTTGATTGTCGCCGGGAGAAAAAGCTATATAGGTGGAGCTGGA
>CBIMZH010000553.1:0-2484 GCA_966248255.1 uncultured Cellvibrio sp. | reverse complement strand
AGCGGTCGACAACCTGCGGCGATTCTCAGGCAGCCTTTCCCGCTGTTTGGCCGCAGGTGACACGCCGGATGCACCTTAGCCACTGGTTTATAGCCAGGGCTGGTCCGAGGTTTCCCGGGTTTCGCAAGCGCCCAACCCTTTTATGGAGACTCCATGAAATTTCGCTTTCCCATAGTCATCATCGACGAAGACTTCCGCTCCGAGAACACCTCGGGTTCCGGTGTACGTGCACTTGCCGAGGCCATTCAGGCCGAGAGCTGGGAAGTGCTGGGGGTGACCAGTTATGGTGACCTGGCCCAGTTCGCGCAGCAGCAGTCGCGCGCGTCTGCCTTTATTCTGTCGATCGACGACGAGGAATTCGGTTCTGGCTCACAAGAAGAGACAGACAACGCCCTTAAAGCCCTGCGCGCCTTTGTGGAGGAGATCCGCCACAAGAACGCCGACATTCCTATTTACCTCTATGGTGAAACCCGCACCTCGCGCCATATCCCCAACGATATTCTGCGCGAGCTGCACGGCTTTATTCACATGTTCGAGGACACCCCCGAATTTGTGGCGCGCCATATTATTCGCGAAGCCAAATCCTATCTCGATGGCCTGGCACCGCCGTTCTTCCGCGCCCTGGTGCACTATGCGCAGGATGGCTCCTACTCCTGGCACTGCCCGGGCCACTCAGGCGGCGTAGCCTTTTTGAAATCGCCCATCGGCCAGATGTTCCACCAGTTCTTTGGCGAGCGCATGCTCCGCGCCGACGTGTGTAACGCGGTAGAGGAACTTGGCCAGCTGCTCGACCACACCGGCCCTATTGCCGCGTCTGAGCGCAATGCCGCGCGTATTTTTAACGCCGACCACTGCTACTTTGTCACCAACGGCACCTCCACCTCCAACAAGATGGTGTGGCACTCAACCGTGGCCCCGGGCGATATAGTGGTGGTGGACCGCAACTGCCATAAGTCGATTCTGCACTCGATTATTATGTGCGGCGCTATCCCCGTGTTCCTGATGCCGACGCGCAACAACTTCGGCATTATCGGCCCCATTCCGCTGGAAGAGTTCACCCCCGAGAGCATTGCCAAAAAAATCGAGGCCAACCCTTTTGCGCGCGAAGCCAAAAACAAAAAGCCGCGTATTCTCACTATCACCCAGTCGACCTATGACGGTGTGCTCTACAACGTAGAGACCATTAAAACCATGCTCGACGGCAAGATAGATACGCTGCACTTCGACGAAGCCTGGCTGCCTCACGCCACCTTCCACGAGTTCTATCAGGACATGCACGCGATTGGCAAAAACCGCCCGCGCGCCAAAGAGTCGATGATTTTCTCCACCCAATCCACGCACAAGCTGCTCGCCGGTTTGTCCCAGGCCTCGCAGGTGCTGGTGCGCGAGTCGGAAACCGTTAAGCTCGACGAAGATGCCTTTAACGAAGCCTATCTGATGCACACCTCCACCTCGCCGCAATATTCCATTATTGCCTCCTGCGATGTGGCGGCAGCCATGATGGAAGCGCCCGGCGGTCACGCGCTGGTCGAGGAATCTATTTTGGAGGCGCTCGACTTCCGCCGCGCCATGAAAAAAGTGGATGAGGAGTGGGGGCAGGATTGGTGGTTCCAGGTCTGGGGCCCGGATGAATTTGCCGATGACGGTGTAGGCACTCGCGAAGACTGGGTGCTGCGCAGCGATGACAACTGGCACGGCTTCGGCAAGCTGGCGCCCAACTTCAACATGCTTGATCCGATTAAAGCCACCATTGTTAACCCGGGTTTGCGGGTGAATGGTCAATTTGATGAGACGGGTATTCCCGCGTCAATCGTGACCAAATACCTGGCGGAGAACGGCGTAATCATCGAGAAGTGCGGCCTCTACTCCTTCTTTATCATGTTCACCATCGGCATCACCAAAGGCCGTTGGAATACCCTGGTAGCGGCGCTGCAACAATTTAAAGATGACTACGACAAAAACGCACCTATGTGGCGGATCATGCCCGAGTTTGCCCAGGCCAACCCGCGCTACGAGCGCATGGGCTTGCGCGATCTCTGCCAGCAGATCCACGATTTCTACCGTGCCTATGACGTAGCTCGCTTAACCACCGAGATGTACCTGTCCGATATGCAACCGGCGATGAAACCTTCTGACGCTTTCGCCAAGATGGCCCACCGCGAAATCGAGCGAGTGCCCATCAACGAGCTGGAAGGTCGCATCACCTCGATTTTGTTGACGCCTTATCCGCCCGGCATCCCGCTGTTGATTCCCGGCGAGCGTTTCAACAAAACCATCGTTGACTACTTGAAGTTCGCGCGCGATTTCAACGAGAAGTTCCCCGGCTTTGAAACTGATGTTCACGGCCTGGTGAAACGCGAGGTCGATGGTCGCAAGGACTACTATGTAGACTGCGTAAAACAATAGGGAACTTTCATGCACAGGATGTGGTAAAACAAAAAGCCACTGAGGATTTCCCAGTGGCTTTTTGTGTTTTAAGCCGTG
>CBIMZH010000552.1:0-2488 GCA_966248255.1 uncultured Cellvibrio sp. | reverse complement strand
TGCGCGAGGCTGGCGCCCAGGGGCGCGGTAAAGGCGCTGGCGGCGGCCATGGCGACAACGGCCGGCCAGTAAATAAAGCCCAGGGTATAGGCTGGCAGACCGCTGACATTGAGGCCGTTAAACCAGTAGCCCAGGGCGCCCGCCAAGGCGATAGGCAGGCCCACCGCGGCGCTGGTGCCTATGGCGCTGGGCAGCGCTATATTGCACCAGAGTAAAAAAGGCACTGTGAGTGTGCCACCACCAATTGCCACCAGTGCCGAGATGCCGCCTATGCCCGCGCCTGTTGCCATTAACGGCAGGCTGCCGGGCAACTGGCGCGCTGGCTTGGGTTTGCGGTTAATCACCATTTGCGAGGCGACAAAGGCCATAAAACAGGAAAAGAAAATCGCCAGAGGTGTAGCCGATAATTTTGCCGCGACAAAGGTGGCGGCAAAGGTGCCGAGCAAAATGCCCGGCGCCAGGCGCTGCACTGCCGGCCAGTGCACGGCGCCGCGCGCGTGGTGGGCGCGCAGGCTGGCAATGGCGGTGGGCACTATGGCGGCCATAGAGGTGGCCAGGGCCATATGCAGCGTCTGCTCGCCGCCAAAAGCGCGGCTGAAAATCAGGCTGAGCATGGGCACCATAATGCCGCCGCCACCTATGCCAAATAAGCCGGCAAAAAAACCGGTAAAGGCGCCCAGGGCGAGCAGCGAAATCACAAAATAAAAATCCATCAATTACCCTCTAACCCGCTTTAGTGATCCGGGGTTAGTCAATAAAACCTTTCATGCGCGCCAGGTTGTAAGCGTTGATACTGGTGGCATCCTTGATGGTGCTCTCGATAATCATCTGCTCAAACTCGTTGAGGCTAAAGGCGCGTGTGATCAGCCCCTCTTCTTCTTCATCGAGAGCGCGCGCTTGCTGCTGTAAATCTTGCGCGAGAAAAATGTGGTAGCCCTGATTGGAAAAGCCATAGGCCAGATATTGATGGCCGACATAGGTCATGGTGCCTGCGACCAGCCCCGTCTCTTCGCGCAATTCGCCAGCGGCCAAAAGCGCTGGGTCAGCATCGGGATTTTGCTCCCAGGCGCCTTGGGGCAGCTCCCAAAAACGCGCCTTTACCGGGTAGCGAAATTGTTCAACTAAATGTATCTGCCCCTGGCTAATGGGAATCACCACCACAAAGTCCGGCTTTTCCACCACGCCAAAAATGCCCTGGCTGCCGCTGGGCCGCTGAATACTGTCCTCGCGCACACGCATCCATTTATTTTGGTAAACCAGTTTGCTACTCAGGGTGATAATTTCACTCATGGCGTCGACCTTTTTGATCATTCGGTAAAAACAAAAAATCCCCAGAGTTTGCACCCTGAGGATTTTTTTACCGCATTACCGCAATTACTTGTTAGCGCGCTTGCGCTCGTTTTCGGTAAGCAGTTTTTTGCGCAGACGAATCGATTGTGGGGTTACTTCCACCAGCTCGTCGTCTTCAATAAATTCCAGCGCCTGCTCCAGGGTGTGACGGATTGGCGGTGACAGGGTCAGCGCATCGTCGGTACCGGAAGCACGAACGTTGGTTAATTGCTTGGCCTTGGTTGGGTTTACTACCAGGTCGTTGGAACGCGAGTGAATACCCACGATTTGACCTTCGTAAACTTCCACACCGGCGCCGAGGAACAGGCGGCCGCGATCCTGCAGTGGGTGCAGGCCGTAAGCCAGGGTTTTACCTTTAACCATAGAGACCAGTACGCCGTTTTGACGCTTGGCGACTTCACCTTCTTTTACTGGGCCGTAGTGGTCAAAAATACTGGTCATGATGCCGGAACCGGAGGTCATGGTCAGGAACTGGCCACGGAAGCCGATCAGGCCGCGCGATGGGCAGAGGAATTCCAGCTTGATACGGCCTTTGCCATCCGGCTCCATGTTGGTCAACTCGCCTTTGCGCAGGCCGAGTTCTTCCATCACTTTACCCTGGTGTTCTTCTTCAACGTCGATCACCACTTGCTCGAAGGGCTCGTGCACCTGGCCATCAACAATCTTTTTCACTACTTCGGGGCGGGACACGCCCAGCTCGTAGCCTTCACGACGCATGTTTTCAATCAGTACCGACAGGTGCAATTCACCGCGGCCAGACACGATAAATTTGTCTGGAGAATCGCCTTGTTGAACGCGCAGCGCCACGTTGGCAATCAGTTCCTGATCCAGGCGATCTTTGATGTTACGGCTGGTCACGTACTTGCCTTCTTTACCGGCAAAGGGTGAGTCGTTTACCTGGAAGGTCATGCTTACGGTTGGCTCGTCGATGGACAGAGCTGGCAGAGCTTCAACGGCATCGGGGCTACACAGGGTGTCGGAGATACCCAGCTTGTCCACACCGGTAATACAGACGATGTCACCGGCGTAGGCGCGGTCGGTTTCGATGCGCTGCAGGCCGTGGTAACCCATCACTTGCAGTACTTTGGCTTTACGGGTGTTGCCTTCGTGGTCAACCACAACCACTTGCTGGTTGGGC
>CBIMZH010000551.1:0-2493 GCA_966248255.1 uncultured Cellvibrio sp. | reverse complement strand
TGCTGCTGCAACTGCGCCGACACATCGTTGGTCAGGCTGTTGCGCGGATCGTACATGGTGCGCAACAGGCCTTCGATTTTCAGGCGCGGATTGAGCACTTTTTGAATTTGATTGATGGTGCCAACCAAAGCCGACAGGCCTTCAAGCGCGTAGTACTCACACTGCATGGCGATAATCACGCCGTCACAGGCGGTGAGTGCGTTAAGCGTGAGCATATTGAGCGAAGGCGGACAGTCGATGAGGATGTAATCGTACTGATCCTTCACCTGCGCCAGGGCTTTTTCCAGGCGGCGCTCTTTGTTGTCCAGGGTGAGCATTTCCACTTCAGCGGCGGTCAAGTCACCATTGGCGGGCAGCACCTGATACTTGCCACTTTCGGACAACACCAGGCAGTCGCCTATAGCCGCGCGCTCGGTAAGCACATCGTAAATCGACAACTCGATTTCGTTTTTATTAACCCCACTGCCCATAGTCGCGTTGCCCTGGGGATCCAGGTCGACCAGGAGTACGCGTTTTTTGGTGGCTACCAAAGAGGCGGCCAGGTTCACGCAGCTGGTGGTTTTGCCGACACCACCCTTTTGATTGGCAATCGCGTAGATCTTGGTCATGAATCCGCTAACCTAGTTATTGGTTAAAAGCCGAGTATGGGTTAAATATCAATTTAATCAGTTACTTATAGGTTCAAGCACGAGCAGATGGCGCTCGCCATCTGTCTGAGCAACCTGCAGCCGGTGAGTTTCCACCAGGCGAACGCTGGATTCTATAGGGCTTAGCTCCTCCTGTGGAAATAATCCTTTCATGGCAAGGAAAATTCCCTGAGGGGCGAGCAGGTGAGTGCAGCCGCGAGTCATGTCTTCCAGGCTGGCAAACGCGCGGCTGATCACCGCGTCAAACGCCAGTTCTGGCTGGAACTCCTCGACGCGGCGGTTTTCCACGCTGACATTGCTCAGGCCCAGCTTGGTTTTTACCTGGAACAGAAAGCGGGTTTTTTTGCCATTGCTGTCGAGCAGGGTGAACTGGGTGTCGGGGAACATAATTGCCAGGGGAATACCGGGCAGGCCACCGCCGGTGCCTACATCGATCACCCGCGCCAGTTTGCGCTCGGTTTGCTGGAACCAAGGCACCACGCTCAGGCTGTCGAGCAGATGTCGCGCCAGCATCTGGCGAATATCGCGGATAGCCGAGAGGTTAAACGCCTGATTCCATTTGTGGAATTCCTGCAGATAGCCAAGCAGCAACTCCTGCTGGCGCTGGTTCAGGCTGACGCCCATTTCAGCGGCGCCGGCCACCAGGGCCTGACGCAGAGAATCATTCAAATCTTGCACAGTAAACTCTACTTTTCACTCAAGCTTAGGACGCCGCCTGCTCCAGGGCATCGCCCTTGAGTCGCTTCAGCAGACCGCGTTTTTTCAAATAGACCAGCACCAGTGAAATCGCCGCTGGGGTCACTCCGGAAATGCGCGAAGCGCGGGCCAGAGTTTGCGGGCGCGCTGCGGCCAGTTTTTGTTTCACCTCGTTGGACAGACCCTCCACCTGGCTGTAATCCAGGTCCTCTGGAATCAGGGTGTTTTCATAGGCGCGAAGGCGCTCCACTTCTTCCTGCTGGCGGTCGATATAGCCAGCGTACTTGGCTTCGATTTCCACCTGCTCCGCCGCTTGCTCCTGCGCCAAGGGTTCGCCCTTAAGCTGGGCGACATCGGCGTAGGTAAGTTCCGGGCGTTTGAGCAGATCCATCAGCGAGTATTCGCGAGTCAGTTTGCTGGCGATTTTGGCTTCCACCTGCGCCGCTTCGACTGAACCTGCCTGTACCCAGGTGGATTTGAGGCGCTGCTGCTCCAGCGCTATCTGCTCGCGTTTTTGGCAGAACAGCTGCCATTGCTCATCGCCAATCAGACCCAGCTCGCGGCCTTTTTCGGTCAGGCGCAGGTCGGCATTGTCTTCGCGCAGCAGCAGGCGGTATTCGGCGCGGCTGGTAAACATGCGATAGGGCTCTTTGGTACCCAGACTAATCAGGTCGTCAACCAGCACGCCCATATAGGCCTGATCGCGACTTGGGCACCAGGACTCTTTGTCCTGGGCGCGCAGCGCAGCGTTGATGCCGGCGAGCAGACCCTGGGCGCCAGCTTCTTCGTAGCCGGTGGTGCCGTTGATCTGGCCTGCGAAAAACAGGCCGCCAATAACCTTGGTCTCCAGGCTGTGCTGCAAGTCCTGGGGATTGAAGAAATCGTATTCGATGGCATAGCCGGGGCGCAGGATATGGGCGTTTTCAAAGCCCTTCATGGAGCGCACTATCTCCAGCTGCACATCAAAGGGCAGGCTGGTGGATATACCATTGGGGTAGAGCTCGTGGGTGGTCAAACCTTCCGGCTCAATAAATACCTGGTGCGAATCCTTATCGGCAAAGCGATGGATTTTGTCCTCAATCGAGGGGCAGTAGCGCGGGCCAATACCTTCGATCACGCCAGAGTACATGGGCGAGCGGTCCAGGTTGTT
>CBIMZH010000550.1:0-2500 GCA_966248255.1 uncultured Cellvibrio sp. | reverse complement strand
CCGCCGGCTTTCTGCCCAAAGATCTCACCAGCTTCCTCTACCGCACCCTGGCTGAAACCTGCGAGCAACTTGCGCTGCTGGAGCCGAAAGACCAGCAACACCAAGAGCAGGCCGCTTTTTACAACAGCCAGCTCTCTGCCGCCCAGGCACTGGACAGCAACCAACGCACACGCCTGGACAACCCACAGCTGATCAAAGAGGCCCGCCACCTGCTGCAGGAACTGCATAAATTTATTGGCTTGCAGATAAAAGGTGGCCAGGTGACCCAGATTCAAGCTGGCGTTTACCTGGACCAGATTAACCGCCTGGTACTGCAAATGGGGGTAGATAGCCACATATTTAACGCCCGCCAGGCACAGCAAGCCGGTAAGAACCGCCTGGCAATTCACCACTACAGCCTGGCACGCAAGTTATTAAAAGGTGAGAGTTCAGGACAGCATTTCGAGAAGCAGATTGGCCAACTGGATGCGGTCATACTCAAACTGGAAGAAAAAGCCCGGGCAGCAGGCGAAATAGCGGCGGCAGTGCCGGAAGCCAAAGATGAACAGGAAGGCATGAATAAAGAGTGGGAGAGCTTTAACAAAGAAAGCCAGGAGTGGAAGAAAAAGCAAATTTACGATTAATTCATTCCGCCCTCGCCCCACCCCGCTGCAGCCGCACGGGGCCCCATCTCCCCGCCAGTAAATCACCTCGATTAATACGCGCTTGATCAAGCGCAAAGACACATCACCAAAATGGTTTAACAATGGTGAAAACCTGCGCATCTATGCTTTAGATGCAGCTTGCCCACTATCGCCAACCCGAGGGACTGCAGATGGAAAGCTATCAATTTATTCGCTTTTTTAACCAACTGGGTATTAACGATGTGCCTTTGGTCGGCGGCAAAAATGCTTCACTGGGCGAGATGTATCGCAAACTGGAAAGCCAGGGAATCAAAGTCCCCAATGGCTTTGCCATTACCGCCCCCGCCTACAACTACATGCTCGACCAAGCCAATGCCTGGGGGCCGCTGCGCGATGCGCTGGATGGACTCGACCCGGACGATGTGGCCGATTTGGCGCGGCGCGGTAAAAAAGCGCGCGACATAATTTACGCCGCCGGCCTGCCGCAAGATTTGCAGCGCGAAATTATTGCCGCCTATCGCGAACTGCAACAGGAATATGGCGAGTCACTCACGCTGGCGGTGCGCAGCTCCGCCACCGCCGAAGACCTGCCCAATGCCAGCTTTGCCGGCCAGCAGGAAACTTTTTTAAATATCAGTGGCGATGCCAATTTACTTGAGGCTTGTCGCCGCGACTTTGCCAGCCTGTTTACCGACCGCGCTATTCACTACCGCATCGACCAGGGCTTTGACCACTTCAAAGTCGCACTGTCCATTGGCGTGATGAAAATGGTGCGCTCGGATTTATCCGCCTCGGGAGTGATGTTCAGCCTGGACACAGAATCCGGCTACCGCGACGCGGTATTTATTACCGGCGCCTATGGCCTGGGTGAAAACGTGGTGCAGGGCGCGGTCGACCCAGACGAGTTTTACGTGCACAAACCCACCCTGCGCGCCGGCTACCGCGCCGTACTGCGTCGCAATCTGGGCGATAAAGCGGTGAAAATGGTTTACCTCGAAGGCGGTAGCCGCCAGACCACACGCAACATCCCCACCCCCAAGGCAGATCGCGCTCGCTACTGCATTGGCGATCAGGATGTTATCCAGCTGGCCGAATATGCACTCAAAATTGAAGACCACTACGGTCGCCCCATGGATATGGAGTGGGCCAAAGATGGCTTGGATGGCGAGCTCTATATTGTCCAGGCGCGCCCCGAGACAGTGGCCTCGCAGCGCAAAGCGACCACACTGGAATCCTACGTGCTGGACGCCAGCGGCGAAATCCTGGCCCAGGGCCGCGCGGTGGGCGAAAAAATTGCCAGCGGCAAGGCGAGAATCATCCGCGATGCAGGACAACTCCCCGAATTTCAACCGGGTGAAGTGCTGATTGCCGATATCACCACCCCCGACTGGGAGCCAGTGATGAAAACGGCCGCCGCTATTGTCACCAATCGCGGTGGGCGCACCTGCCACGCCGCGATTATCGCGCGCGAACTGGGCATTCCGGCGGTAGTCGGCTGCGGCAATGCAACCGCGTTAATTCCTGCTGGTGAAACTATTAGCGTGTCCTGCGCCCAGGGCGATACCGGGCGAATTTACGCTGGCGCCCTCGCCTTTCACATCGATAAAAGCGAAGTGGCCATGCTGCCGCGCCCGGCCACGCAAATCATGGTCAACCTGGGCAACCCCGAACTCGCCTTTAAAACTTCACTGCTGCCCAACGATGGCGTGGGCCTGGCGCGAATGGAATTTATAATTAACGAATACATCAAAGCGCACCCACTGGCGCTGCTCCACCCCGAAAAGCTCAGCAGCGATTCGCTGCGCGATCAAATTAAAAAATTGACTCAGGGCTATGTCAGTGGCGCCGACTTTATTGTGCAGCGTTTAGCTGAAGGC
>CBIMZH010000549.1:0-2505 GCA_966248255.1 uncultured Cellvibrio sp. | reverse complement strand
CCTGATCGCCCTGTGGCGGCTGATAAACCCCAAGCAATTGCTGCTACTCTTCGGGGTTTTGCATGACATCCTGCAGCGCCTGCTCGAAGGCCTGCTCCATAGCCGGATTTCGCGCGGGGTTGCCAACACCCATAAAAATCATGTCCGGATTAACCCTGAGTGCATCGCCCAGGTCATCCATCAGGGTTACTATTCCAGCGTCACTGCAGAGCTTTTGGCCAAATCGGGAAAATTGCATTTTGCCTCTGAGATTTTTGCAGCCCAGGGTGCACTAAGCACGCGAGCTATTTAATGATTAATTGAATTTTTAAGGATAGGTATTCTAGCGCCCGCAAGCAGGGGGCAGTAGAAAATCAACGCTGGGGAATAGGCGCGAAAGGGTTGGGCCTAGATAAGCCCAAATTTTTTGAGGGTCAGTTCCAGCTTTTCCGCATTTACCGGCTTTTGGATAAAGTCCATCGCACCTAAAGACGCGACCCGGTTGCGGGCTTCGGGTTGTATATCCCCGGAGATAACTATCACCATGGCATCCAGCCCTTCACCTTTAATGGCTTCAAGCACTTGATAGCCATCCATATCCGGCATGGTCAAATCCAGAAACACCATCTCACCGCGCCCTTCACGAATCGCACTGAGCGCCTCTACACCATTGGTGGCAAAGGTTATGTCGACATCCCATTCGCTGGGGAGGGAGCGCGCGACTTGTTTGCGCGCCATCATTGAGTCATCACAAATGAGCAGTGGTGTAGACATAGTTTGGCAAGGCTTATCCGAAAGCAGTTATTGCTCGGTCAAAGTTAATAGGTCTTGGCAGAGTATAGCCAGAGTTTTGGCCGCAAAGTTAGTTTTAACGCTTTTTTAAACGAATTTTGACGCCAAACCATTGGCGCCCGCCAAAGCCTTAAGATCGCTCAAAACGGGGAAGCCCATGGTGCTTGAGCCCGCCGCCAGCAAAGAAGGCATCCAGGGAAATATCCCAGAGTTCATGGCGAAACTGATCGACTCGACCCAGGTGTTCGCGCGCCTGCCCCAGCCAGGGCAAGCTCTCATCCAGGTTCTCCCCCTGCGGCAGCTGCGGCGGCAGACACAACCACAGACTGAGCTGACCCAGGGTGAGCAGTTTGAGGTCAAAGCAGAGGACAAAATCCCCCTGCTGTGTCTGGGTGATTACGTGGCAATTGAGCAGGCGATTGCTCAGGCGCTGCCACTGCTGGGTACTTATGCCCTGCTGCAGAATTTGCCATTCGCTCATCGCCTGACCTCGGGTTGAGGCCTCGTACAGGCGCCAGATAACCACCAGGCTGGCAAACAGATCCGGGTAACTGCGATCCCTTAAGCCAATTTGGTAAAACTTGATGCTGTGGGTAAACACAGCACCACCGAGAATTACCATCCAAGTGAAGTTCACCCAGAGTAAAAACAGCGGCAGCGCGGCAAAAGCGCCATAGACCAGGGTGAAAGACGAATGGCTGACGATCCAGCCAAATATGGCTTTAAGCCCCTGAAACGCCAGGGTTGTAACCAAACCGCCAACCAGCGCGTCGCGCACTGGTACCTTGCAATTGGGCACAGCGGCAAAAAGCAGCGTAAAGGCCGCCCAGGTCAGCAACCAGGGCACATATTTAAGTACCCATTGCAGCAACCCCAGTGTGTCGTAATCGCCAACCAATAACTTAAATGAGGTGAGATAGGTGCTCATGGCCAACGCCAATCCCAGTAGTATTGGCCCCAAACTCAAGATCGCCCAATAGAGTAAAAAGTTGGATATGCCGTGGCGGCCACGGGCGACACCCCAGATAGCATTAAAGTTTTTTTCGATGTTTTTTAGCATTAAATAAGCGGAAACCAACAGGAAAGCCGCACCAAACACCGTTAACTGACGCGCCTGCTCAGAAAAACTTTTTAAATACTTGGTAATGTCCTGCTCGCTGCTGGGCAAAAAATGTTCAAACAACATACCCTGTAATTGATCGCCCAAATTTTGAAAGGCAGGAATTATGGAGAACATTGAATAGGTCACTGTCATCATGGGCACAGTGGCAAACAGTGTCATATAGGTAAGCGAGGCCGCACTTTTTTGGCAGTGTTTAGCCTGATATTGCTGAACAATAAGATTCAAAAAACCCTTAATCCACTGCCAGCGGTGCTGCAGCTCCTGCGCCAGCGGCTTATCACTGATATTAATTTCAGCCATGGTTTAACAGATTCCTTCATAGTCAGCGCCCGGCAAACAGCTATAATCGGGCTTTTTTATGGTTACAGGTTTAGGCATGGTTACACTTTATCACAACCCCCGCTGCTCCAAATCCCGCGATGCCCTGGCACTTTTGCGCGCCCAGGGTCAGGAGCCCGAAATAAGGCTCTATCTGGAGCAGCCTCCTAGCGCAAAAGAGCTTAAACATTTACTTGCCCAGCTGGGTATAGGTGCAAGAGAGTTACTGCGCAAAGGCGAGGATGCTTATAAGGAGCTGGGCCTGGCGGATACCAGCCTCAGCGATGCCAGCC
>CBIMZH010000548.1:0-2511 GCA_966248255.1 uncultured Cellvibrio sp. | reverse complement strand
TCCCGGCAAAGCAGCTTCAGGTTTGGTAATCCACTCAAGCTCACCCGAGTCTGGATCAAACCAGGCAAAGCCAGAGGCAAAGGCGGCAATCAAGCGCTCATCGTTGCGCGCGAAAGCAAAACAGCCTAAACGCTCGGGCAGCTGCCATTCGGTTAAGCGCTCGCTGGCAAGATGAAAACGCAGCAGTTTTGCCTGGTGAATATCCGTCCACCAGGCGCAGCCGTCCTGTGGGTTCCACTGCACTCCCTCACCCAGGGTATTGGCGCAGGGAACACTGGCAATTAATTCTATCGACATGAACAAACCTTAAGGGCGCACAAATAAAAAACGCCCCTGAATAGGGGCGTCTTTTACAGAAGCAATTTATTGCAGGGCGTTAGAGCTTACCACCAGGTGGCATAGATCGCGACCAGAATCAAAATCACACCCACCGCGGCTATGTTAAAGCCAGAAGTAGTTTTAAAGCTGATGCCATTGAGATCAACCGCATTGCTTTGCACCTTGGCACCACCGATAAAGGTAACCAGCGCCGCCAGCGCACAACAGATAAGGAAGACCACACCTACACGATCCATAAAGGGCATTTCTGGCAGGTAAATTTTAAAGGCCCAGGAGAAAGCCACAGAGGCGATAGCGGCCGCCAGTGCGGAGTTTGCACAGGCTTTTTTCCAGAAGAAACCAAACAGGAAGATCACCACAATGCCCGGGGTAAAGAAGCCGGTAAATTCCTGAATAAACTGGAAGGCCTGCTCACTTTGACCCACCAGTGGCTTGGCCAGCAGCACACCGATAATCATCGCCGTCAGCGCCGTTGCACGACCAACAAATACCAGGTGGTGTTCACTTGCCTCTGGCTTGATCAGCTTTTTGTAAATATCCATGGTGAAAATGGTGGAGATACTATTGCTCATTGAGCTGAGTGAAGAGGCAATGGCCGCAACCAGCGCCGCAAAAGCGATACCCAGCAAACCATGGGGCAAGTACTTCATCATTTCCGGATAAGCCTGGTCAGCCTTGGTCAAATCCGGTGCAAGAATAACGGCGCAAATACCTGGCAACACCACAATAATCGGCACAAAGAGTTTTACATAGGCAGCGAAAGCCATGCCTTTTTGCGCTTCCTGAATGCTCTTGGCGGCCAGCGCGCGCTGCACAATATATTGGTTGAAACCCCAGTAGCTGATGTTCATTACCCAGAGGCCGCCAATCAATACAGAGATGCCGGGCAAGTCAGCATAGTGCGGGTTGTCTTTGGACAGAATCATGTCGAACTTTTCTGGCGCCTTGTCGAGCAGCTCGGTAAAACCAGCCACCACACCGGCACCGCCGGAAATTTGATTCAGCGCCAGATAGCTAACAAACAAGCCGCCAAGCACCAGCAAGACCACCTGAATAATATCGGTCATGGCAACCGCCTTTAGGCCACCGTAGAGCGAGTAGACCATGGAGAAAAGCGCCAGGAAGATCATGCCATACAGCATGTCTACACCGAGGAATTGGGAGATCGCCAACGAGCCCAGATAGAGCACTGAGGTCAGGTTGACAAAGGTGTAAAGCGCCAGCCAGAAAATCGCCAGAATGGTGCGCACGCGCGAGTCGTAACGATTCTCCAAAAACTGCGGCATGGTGTAGATGCCTTTGGAGAGGAAGATGGGCAAAAAGTATTTGGCAATAATGATCAGTGTAATTGCCGCCATAAGTTCATAGGCGGCAATACCCATACCTATGACATAGCCGGAACCGGACATGCCGATAATTTGTTCGGCAGAAATATTGGATGCAATTAACGATGCACCTATCGCCCACCAGGGCAGAGATTTGCTGGCGAGAAAGTAATCGCTGGCATTTTTGTCGTGACCTTTTTCATCGCGGGAAACCCAGTAGGCGACAAAAATAAGAATGACGGCGTAAAGCCCGAAGACGGTAAAGTCCAGATAGTTCAAATGCATGCTGTACCCCAGAACTAGTATGTTATTGAATTAAATTTTTATTGCCGTTTAAAAAACAGGCACCCAGCGGTGGCAACCGCTGAGTGCCCTGTGCAGACGACCTGATACGCAGAAACCGCTAAATTCTGCCGCCGTCTATAACAAACTCCTGAGCCGTAATCATGGCGGCATCATCCGAGGCCAGAAACAGCGCCAGTTTGGCCACATCGTGACCGCCCAGACGCTTTTTGAGGCAGACGCGCTTCATTAGTTCATTTTCTTCGTCAGCTGAAAGCCACTTTTCCAATTGCTTGGGTGTGGCTACCCAGCCAGGCAATATCGCATTCACACGAATATTGTCGCGACCAAAATCTGTGGCCAGCGCTTTGGATATGCCCAGTATCCCCGCTTTGGCGGTGATATAGCTGGCCAGGTTTGGCGGTGCCCACTCGGTATTAATGGAGCTGACATTAATAATGGCGCCGCCACCCAGGGTGACCATCATCGGCTGAACCGCTTGCGCGGCAAAAAATGCCGGATGCAAGTTGATCGCCAAGCCCTTGTGCCACAACTCCTCGCTGAT
>CBIMZH010000547.1:0-2514 GCA_966248255.1 uncultured Cellvibrio sp. | reverse complement strand
GAATTAACAGGCTGGCAAATAAAATAACCGTGGGGTTGATAATCAAGTAATCCAGCTTTGATTTGGCTGGCTCGTCGATAATCAGGTAGTTGCTCATAGTTTTTTGCCCTGGTTTATTTCCCTTGTTTTTGTAAAAAATCCAGCACTTCATTGTAGCGTCCACCTTCATTGGCATAGCGGGCGTAGTTGCGCGCAGTGGTTAGCCATTCGCTGGTGGTATTGCGGCTGGTTTTTTGTGCGAGTAAAAAATGTTTGTTGGCGATATTCACCTCGGTGCCCTGAGCGATTGAATCGTCAATGGCTTCATCGGCTGCCATCTCCACCAGGTTGGCCAGGTCTGCCCCTGAGTGGCCTGCCAGCTTTGCTGCCAGGTTGTCGAAATCTATATCTTGCTCTTGGGGACGGTCGCGCATTTGCTGACGCAGTATATCGGCGCGGGCGAGTTTGTCTGGCGGCGGCACGAAAAACATACGGTCAAAACGGCCGGGGCGCAAAAATGCAGAGTCAATCGCCCAGGGCACATTGGTGGAAGCTAAAATTAATATGCCTTCATTGGCCTGGGTAAAGCCATCCAGCTCGGTTAAAAATTGGCTGACCAGATTGGCGGTGGTGGAGTTGCGGCTGTGTTCGCGTTTGCCCGCAAGCGCTTCCAGTTCATCAAAAAATAAAATGCAGGGTTTTTCTGCGCGGGCTTTTTCAAAAATCGCGCGCAGCTTCTGCTCAGATTCGCCTATGTACATATCCAGCACATCGGCTGCCTGAATATTGTAAAAGCGCGCATTGCACTGGCCGGCCGTTGCGCGTGCAATCAGGGTTTTGCCGCAGCCGGGTGGGCCATAAAGCAAAACCCCGCCGCCAACTTTCTTTTTAAAGCGCTGGAAAAATCCTGGCTTTTGAAAGGGCAGAATAATTTTTTTATGTATTTGCTCTTTAACTTCCTCCAGGCCAACCACATCGTCAAAGTTGACCGTCGGCTCCTGGTAGTCGCTGATATGGGTAACTTCTGCCAGGGGTGTTTTTTCCACCACGCGTAAACGCGGCTTGTCAGTGTCCGCGGTAGCTTCTTGTTGCAGACCCAGGCGATTGCGCCAAAAGGGCGACGCTATCTCTGGCTGAATTTCTGCCCAGTGCAGATACAGCTGCTGAGCAAAATCTGTATTCAGCTGAATGGCTGCTTCAAGCAATGGTGCGGCGGCAAGTTTTGTTAGCAGCGGGTTGAGCAATTCCAGTTGTTGGGCCAAAGGCAGGCTGAGCTCGGCCAGTTCTTCACTGGCAAGTTGTTTGCCTATGGCCGCCAGCGTTGTGGCGGCGCTGGCGAGGTCCTGCTGCTGCAGCTGGGCGTTAACAATAATTCGCCCCAGCTCAACCGAGGGAGCCAGTTTAAAGGCGGTCATAAGCGAGGCGAGTGCCGCTGCATCCATGGGAATTCCTTAATGTTATGGCTTGGCGTTGTTAGGGCAGAAATTGCCTGAGCATGGGGCAGGGATATTAAAGCCCAGAGCTGCGCCTGTCATCACCATCGCTGGCCAAGCCAGCCGAAACCTTCGCCATGGCTAAATTGGTGTTCAAATTATTGTTCAGTGCGAGTCGTGGTTTTAGTTGTGGATGTAGTCGTTGTAGATGTAGCGGTTGTAGTTACAAGACTGGCGATAGGCACAGAGGTGACTACTATGTCCTCCTTGTTGCGCCCGTAGCTAACCCATAGGCGGTCGCGCCACACCAGGCTTTTAGGGTAGCTGTATCCCGGGCGTTTATATTTGCCGGCGAACTTCATGGGCGGCAGTGCGCTGGTGGAACCCAGCAAAAATGCCCGACTAAATACCTCGCCCCTGGTGCTGAGGCTGACCACTAAGGGTGTGCGCGATTTGCTGCCGCTGGGGTTGTTCACCATAAACGCCCAGCCATTGGGCAGGTTGCCGGCAGATTGCTTGGCGCGCGCATCGGGCATATCGGTTAGCTGCGCCTGGCTCCAGCTGGCACCCTGATCGCGGCTGGTTGCTGCCAGCACACGAAAGCTGCTGCCCTGATCGCGAAACACCATCACCAGCTCGCCATTGGCTTTGGCAAACCAGCTGGGTTCAAGCTCGCGGCTTATGCCGGGGGCGTGTTCCAAATTGCTAAATTGGCCCGGTGTCCAGCCGTTTAAGCCGCTGGGGTCATCGGTGTAAAAGGGGGTCGCAATTAAGCCTGGCGGGCGGTGGACAATACTGAGGATTCGCCCCGAGGGCAGCGCTTTTAAATCTTGTTCCATCACTCCTTGTAGCGGCTGCGCTTGCGCATCGCGCAGCGGTTGCTCCGGTGTCCAGTGGCTTGCGTCCAGGCTGCTGCTATAGGTCACATAACCCTGTTTGGGTGAGTTGTTGTAAGGCCAGTGATTTAACAGTGCAATCAGCCTGTGTTGATAAGTCCACCAGCCGCCATTGGTAACCAGTTCGCTGGCGCTGGAGCTGGCCAGTGTTTGGGCTTGGCTCCAGTGAATGCCATCGCTGCTCCAGGCATATTTCACCTGAGTAT
>CBIMZH010000546.1:0-2517 GCA_966248255.1 uncultured Cellvibrio sp. | reverse complement strand
ATATCAGCTGGAACGGCAGCATCCAGCCGGGACAGGTGGTCTCTTTCGGCCTGCAGGTGGATGCCAATGGCGGTGCCATTGAAGTGCCGGCAGTCACTGGCAGCGTCTGCGGCGCCAGTTCTTCAGTGAGCAGCTCCTCAGTCAGCAGCACATCCTCAAGTTCCAGTGTGTCCTCGCTGAGTTCTGTCTCATCCAGCTCGCTGGTTTCATCGAGTAGTTCCAGCAGTATTTCAAGCAGCAGTTCAGTGGTTTCCTCGAGCAGCAGCTCGCTTGCCTCCAGCAGTGCGGTATCTTCCAGCAGTTGTGCCAGCAGCGGTCAGCAGTGCAACTGGTACGGCACTCTCTACCCAGTGTGCAGCAACACCCAGAGCGGTTGGGGCTGGGAGAATTCGCAAAGCTGTATTGGCGCCAGCACCTGTAATAGCCAGCCAGCGCCCTATGGCGTGACCGGCGGCAGCTGTGGGGTGCTATCCAGCTCCAGCTCATCACTGCTGAGTAGCTCATCTTCCAGCTCGAGCAGCTCCCCGGTTAGCAGCTCTTCGCTAGCTTCCAGCAGCTCCAGCAGTGCGACTGGTGCGCTCACCAGTGTGCAGTTAACCCAGTTGATGGGCGCCGGTTGGAACGTGGGTAACTCTTTGGATGCTGTGGGTGGTGAAACCAATTGGGGCAACCCTAAAATTACCCAGCAGTTGGTGTCGGCAGTGAAAGCCGCTGGCTTTAAAACCCTGCGCGTACCTGTGGCCTGGAGCCAATTCAGCGATGCCACTAACTTCACTATCAACCCAGCCTGGATGGCGCGGGTGGACGAGGTGGTGAACTATGCGCTCAATGAAGATATGTATGTGATCATCAATATGCATTGGGATGGCGGCTGGATGCAGCCCACTTACGCGCAGCAGGCCTATGTGAACAATCGCATGAGCATTATGTGGACGCAGATTGCCACTCACTTCCGCGACTATGGCGACAAGCTGATTTTTGCCGGCACCAACGAAGTGATGGTGGATGGCGACTATGGCACGCCCACAGTCGAGTACTACACAGTGCAAAACAGTTTCAACAAAACCTTTGTCGATACTGTGCGCGCTACCGGCGGCAACAACGCCAATCGCTTCCTGGTGATTCAGGGCTTTAACACCAATATCGATCACGCGGTGAATTTTGCGGTTATCCCCAGCGACAGCGCCAGCAATCGCCTGCTGATGGAAGTGCACTACTACGACCCCTACAACTTCACCCTCAATACCAGCAGCAATATTACCCAGTGGGGCGCTATTGCCACTGATTCAAGCAAGGTGGAGTCCTGGGCGAATGAGTCCTATGTCGATGCCCAGTTTGAAAAAATGCGCAGCAAATTTATCAATCAGGGTATAGGGGTAATCTTGGGCGAGTTTGGTGTTGTCTCGCGGCAGAGTGTCGCCGGTCATGAAACCTATCGCATCTACTACAACCAATACATCAGTGAATCGGCTGTGGCCCATGGCCTGGTGCCTGTGTATTGGGACAACGGTTATGCCGGTGATGGCGGTATGGCGCTGTTTGACCGCAATACTGGCAATCAGCTCTATCCCAATATCATCAGCGCAATTGTGAATGCGGCGAATAATTAAGTTCGCCCAGTAAAATAAAATACGCTGAAATAAAAAAGCTCCCACATTCGGGAGCTTTTTTTTGCCTGGAAAATTTTTCGCGGAATAAATTTTCGCTAGGATTTTTTTGCGGCGCCGCGCAGCATGCCATCGATTAGCTCGCGCGCATCAAATTTGGTTAGGGCTTCATCGGCGCCCACCTGACGCGCCTGGCTGACGCTGATGCTGCTCGACAGCGAGGTGTGCAAAATAATATAGGCCCCGGCCAGGGCTTTATCGTCGCGCACGGCAAAGGCCAGTTCATAGCCATCCAGCCCAGGCATTTCAATATCGCTAACCAGAATATCAATCGGCTGCCCCTGTTTGGCGGCGGCGCGCATTAACTCCAGCGCTTTTTGCCCATCGTCGGTCACCTGATAGCGCACATTGATTGCGTCCAGTGAATCGCTTACTTGTTTGCGCGCGGTGCGCGAATCATCCACCAATAAAATGCGCATGGGGCGCAATTGCTCGCGCTCCACATCGGTAATACTGGCGGTAGCCTTGGATGGGTCCAGCGGAAATATCCGCGCCATGATCACTTCCACATCCAGCAGCTGCACCAGCTGGTTGTCCACCTTGGTCACGCCGGTAATGTAAATGCTGTTGCCTAAAAATTTATCCGGCGCGCTTATATCGCGCCAGTTGGCATCGGCAATGCGCTCTATCTTGTGGACTAAAAAACCCACTTTTTGCCGCTGCACATCAGTGACGATAATAAAACTGCTGGCGAGGGTGTCTTTGGGCGTGGCGCCTTTGCCTACGGCGGCAGCCAGGTCGACAATCGGCATGGTCTGGCCGCGAATATTGAGCGCGCCCAAAATGCCCGGGTGCTGATTGACCATGGGGGTGACTGGCTGGAAGGGCACCAGCTCCTGGATTTTAAGTG
>CBIMZH010000545.1:0-2517 GCA_966248255.1 uncultured Cellvibrio sp. | reverse complement strand
GCCAGCTGCACCCCCAGCATAGCGCCGAGAGACCAACCCACTAACCAGCTGCCATCGGGAATTTGCGCAGCGAGATTGTCGAGCACAGCGTCCAAACTAAAATCATTCAGTGATGCGCCACCAAAGCCGGGCAGATTAATTTCCTGCAGCTGCGCAAATTCATTTAAGCCATCGCGCAGTGGCTGCCAGGTGCGACTGTCATTGCCCCAGCCGTGTAAGAGCACCAGATTTGTTTTATTCATGGATCGGCTCTTGCACACTCAGCTCTTGTTGAATATCCGCCAAAGCTTCAAGCAATTGCGCCACCTGCTCGCTGGTATGCGCCGCAGAAAAAGTAATGCGCAGTCGCGAGCTACCGGCAGGTACCGTGGGCGGGCGAATGGCGATAATTAAAATACCGCGCGCGGCGAGCTTTTCGGCAAAGGCTAAAGCCTTGGCTTCGCTGCCGAGCAGAATCGGCTGAATCGGTGAGGCTGAATCCATTAATTGCAAACCCAGGCTTTGCGCACCTGCGCGGAATTGCGCAATCAACGACTGCAAATGTTCGCGCCGCCAACTTTCACTTTGAACCAAACGCAAGCTGGCGCGAGTCGCAGCGGCCACCGCCGGTGGCATAGCCGTGGTGTAAATATAGGGGCGGGCAAATTGGATTAGGTATTCAATCAGGGTTTCGCTGCCGGCAATAAATGCCCCGGCACTGCCAATAGCCTTGCCCAGGGTGCCCATATAAATCGGCAGGGCATTTTGATCCAAACCAAAGTGCTCAGCGCTACCGGCACCGGTTTTGCCCAGGCAACCAAAGCCGTGGGCATCATCCGCCATCAGCCAGGCATTTTGCGCTGCCGCCAACTTGGCCAGCTCCGGCAATGGCGCCATATCGCCATGCATACTGAACACGCCATCGACCACAATTAATTTGCGCTGGGCGTCTGTTTTTTCCAGGCGACTTTTTAAGTTAGCTAAATCATTGTGCAAAAAGCGCTGAAAGCGCGCGCCGCTAAGCAGGCCAGCATCAAGCAAACTGGCGTGATTTAAACGGTCTTCAAAGATGGCATCACCTTGACCCACCAAGGCGGTAATCGCCCCCAGGTTAGCCATATAGCCGGTGGAAAATAACAGTGCGCGAGCGCGGCCAGTAAAAGCCGCCAGCTCCTCCTCCAAAGCGTGATGCTCACTGGAGTGTCCAGCGACTAAGTGAGATGCACCGCTGCCCACGCCAAAGCGATCTGCCGCCTGTTTAAACGCAGCAATTAAATCCGGGTGATTGGCTAGGCCGAGATAATCGTTGGAGCAAAACGACAAATAGGCTTTGCCATCCACTGTGACCCGAGGCGATTGCGGCGATTGCAGCAGTTTGCGCGAGCGATAGAGCTGGGCCGCACGCCGCTCGGCAAGCGACTCAGCCAGAGTTTGATCGAGAGATAACGCCATGGGAATTTCGCAGACGCTGCCCCAGCAAATGGGGCAGCGTTTTTAAGGGGGAGATTATTTGGCCGCGTTGTAAAACACAGCGTCCATTTTGGCTTCCTGTAGCTGGCTAACTAAGGCCGCTTCCTGCTCGTCTTCATCTTCATGCACTTCGTAGGCCTCTGGGTTGATGCCCAGCTTGCCGAACAACTGCATATCCTTGTTGGTTTCGGGGTTGGCGGTGGTCAGCAGTTTCTCACCGTAGAAAATCGAGTTGGCACCGGCGAGGAAGGCCAGGGCCTGGGTCTGCTCGCTCATCTGCTCGCGACCGGCAGACAGACGCACATGGGATTTGGGCATAAGAATGCGCGCTACCGCAATAGTGCGCACAAATTCAAACGCATCCAGATCGGCCTCGCTCTCCAGCGGGGTGCCCCCCACTTTCACCAGCATATTGATGGGCACAGATTCGGGGTGATCGGCCATATTGGCCAGCTGTTGCAGCAGACCGGCGCGGTCGAGCACTTCTTCGCCCATACCGACAATGCCACCGCAACAGACTTTCATACCCGCTTTGCGCACGTTATCCAGAGTTTCCAAACGGTCCTGATAAGTGCGGGTGGTGATGATTTCGCCATTGTAGTCGGGCGAGGTATACTTGTTGTGTTTGTAATAGTCGAGGACGGCATTGGCCAGATCCTGCGCTTGCTCAGCGTCGAGCATACCCAGGGTCATACAGGTTTCCATGCCCAGGGATTTAACGCCCTGCACCATGCTGATTACATAGGGCATGTCTTTGCCTTTGGGCGAGCGCCAGGCGGCGCCCATGCAGAAGCGGGTAGCGCCGCTTGCTTTGGCCGCCTTAGCTTCTTCGATTACCTTTTCCACCGCCATCAGCTTTTCTTTTTCCAGACCTGTGTCGTAGCGCGCCGATTGCGGGCAGTAGGCACAGTCTTCGGGGCAGGCGCCGGTTTTAATGGAGCAGAGGGTGCTCACCTGGACTTCGTTAGGGTTGAAGTAGGCGCGGTGCACGCTTTGCGCCTGGAACATCAGGTCGCTAAAAGGCATTTTAAACAGGGCGAGAATTTCATCGCGCGACCAGTCGTGGCG
>CBIMZH010000544.1:0-2523 GCA_966248255.1 uncultured Cellvibrio sp. | reverse complement strand
CCTCTCATTTATTTATTCGCCAGATGGTTTGCTGGTCTGGCGGTATCAGCGTTCTTTTAAATTCGCATTAACTTTTGTGCTAGCCGTCTCTTGCGCCTCCTTGCTTGGCATCTTCTTTCTATTCATGTTGGCTCTCTGTTGCTAGGTACCTGCCATTTGCTATCCCCAGTAGTGGCTACATACTTGTTCTATTAATTAAATCACCTCATATAAAAGCCGAGGGGTTGTTGTGGAACTGAAAAGCCTGATCGATAGTGCGCAAAAATTACCCAATATTCCGCGGGTGGTTCAGGAACTAATTGAAAGCCTGAATGATGAGCAGGTGAATATAGCGGTGATAGCCGCCAAGATAAGCGCGGATCAGGTATTGACCGCCAAGCTGCTCAGGGCTGCCAATTCAGCCCATTACGGCAGCAGCCGCCAGATTGGTTCGGTCAATAGTGCAGTTATGCTGCTGGGGTTTAATTCGGTGAGAACCCTGGTGCTGGCGGCGGGTATTACCAGTGCATTTAAGCCACCGGAGAATTTTGATTTAAAGGGCTTTTGGCACCATAGCTTTGCGGTGGCAGAAACCTGTAGGTGGCTGGCGGGATTTTCAAAGGATTCTGCGGAAACTGCCTTTGTCTGCGGAATGATGCATAGCATTGGTGAGCTGCTGATTCATATCCTGTTGCCGCAAGAGTGTCGCGAACTGCAGCGGATACTGGTCAGAGGCGGGCCAAATTCTGAAGTGGAAAAAAGTCTGTTGGGCTTTAATTTTGTCGAGGCGGGCGCAGAGCTGGCTGGCCGCTGGAAGTTTCCGGAAGTCATTGTGGCCGCCCTGGCGTATCAGCTAAATCCAGCGGCTGCACCGGAGTTTTCTCGCTTTGCTGCACTAGTTCACCTCGCCAGCTTTATTGTGCAAAAGAATGAATCAAGTCAGGTGCTGGTTTTGGCGGAAGGCTTCCCTGATGTATTGGCGGTTAAGTTGGGAATTAATTTAACTGAATTGATGGCGGCGATAGATGAAAGTGCGGAACTGGCGGGGCGTTTTGATTATTTGCTGGGGTAGCCGCTATGGCAGCAAAAGCGGGCGCATGGCCCGCTTTTATTTTGGCTGTGAGTGATTGAGGGCTTGCTGGAAGCAGTCTTCTATATCTTGCGCAGTGGTTTTGCGTTTGACTGCCTCGAAGAATACCTGGGCTTCCGGGTATTGACGGCTGAGGTACATCAACCATTGCTTTACACGATTGCCGCAGTTGCGGGTTTCGTAAAGCGGGGTGGTTAGCAGGTAATAGCTGTGGAGCATTTCGCAGACTTGCTGCCAGGTCATTGGCAGGTAATCTTCACCTGCTAAATAGGCTTTAATCTGGCGGGCGAGGTCCGGGCAGGAGAGCAGGCCGCGGCCGAGCATGACGTCATCGCACTGGGATTCTTCGCGACAGCGTTTGTAATCGTCCAGGGTCCAGATTTCGCCATTGGCAATTACCGGAATGCTGAGTTTTTGGCGAATATCGGCGATATAGTGCCAATAGGCTGGCGGTTTGTAGCCATCGACCTTGGAGCGGGCATGCACAGTCAGCTCATCTGCACCAGCGGCCTCTACTGCCTGAGCATTGTCCAGGTAGCTGGATCTGTCTTCATAACCCAGGCGGATTTTGGCGGAGACGGGAATTTCACGCGGTACCGCGTCTCTGACGGCTTTAATAATGTCGTGCACCCTGTTCGGGGATCTAAGCAGGCAGGCGCCGCCTTCGTGAGAGTTGACCGTTTTGGCTGGACAGCCAAAATTAAGGTCTATGGCTTTGGCGCCATACTTCACCAGCTCCAAGGCATTTATCGCCATAGGTTCCGGTTTGCTACCCAATAGTTGCACCTTCACCGGGACGCCATTGGGGGTAAGGCAGTTGCTTTCCAGCTCCTGGGCGAACTTGAAAAAGACTTTATAGGGAAGCTTTTGGTCGGTAACCCGAATAAACTCGGTTACGCAGCCATCCAGGCCGCCAATATCAGTGAGTATGGCGCGCACATGATGTTCGACAACGCCCTCCATTGGGGCCAGCATAACTCTCATGAATAACCTGCTCTCGTTGTCAGCTATGAATAAAGGGGGGCGCATTTTACGCAAGCCCAGTTCAAATTTCATGCATTTTGAACGGAGTAATCTGGCTTGCTGGAGTGAGAATATGGCCGTTAGTGTTGCTTATATATAAGTAGGTGCGTAAATTGCGCGCCTTTTGGCCAATTGGGCAGGTTTTTGCCCTGGGGCTTGGATTACTAGAGGAATACATATGTCGGGTTTTTACGATTTTCTATCTGCACCCCAGTTGCGTAAGGCATTGGCGGCTTTGGGTTATGAAGAGCCGACCAAGGTTCAGATGGAGGCTATTCCCAAGGCATTGGAGGGTAAAAACCTGTTGGTAAGCTCCAAAACTGGCAGCGGTAAAACGGCGGCCTTTTTGCTTCCCTGCCTGGAGGGGATGCTTGCCATTACCCCTAAAAACCCCATGAGCACGCGCATGCTGATTTTGACCCCTACTCGCG
>CBIMZH010000543.1:0-2525 GCA_966248255.1 uncultured Cellvibrio sp. | reverse complement strand
GACAGGAACCACTAAGCTGATCAACGCCTCTAACGCTAATACCAATAAGCCGATACGATAAGAAGAGACATTCATGAATAACGCTCACCCTCAAGCGCTACCCCAGCAAAGCCTGTCAGTTGTGGAAAAAGTCGGTTACAGCCTGGGCGACCTGGCAGCCAACCTGATCTTCCAAACCCTGCTTACCTTTCTGGCCTTCTTCTACACAGATGTGTATGGCATTAGCCCAGGTAAAGCCGCCACCATCATGGCCATTGGCGGCATGTTCGGCGCCTTTTTTACCCCGGTGATGGGCATAATTGCCGACCGCACTAAAACCCGCTGGGGCAAATTCCGCCCCTGGCTGCTGTGGACCTCTGTCCCCTTTGGCGCTGTCGCCCTGCTCGCCTTTAGCACACCCAATTTTGATGAGAGCGGCAAAGTCATCTACGCCTTTGCCACCTACATAGCGCTGCTGGTGGTTTACGCTGCTAACAACCTGCCCTACTCTGCCCTAAGCGGTGTGCTTACAGGCAGCATGGCCGAGCGCAACAGCCTCTCCTCCTACCGTTTTGTCGCGGTAATGGTGGCCCAGTTCATCATCCAGGTACTGCTGCTGCCACTGGTGCTGATCCTTGGCGATGGCGACAAGGCCACCGGCTTCCACAACACCATGCTGCTGTTTTCCATTACCGGCACCATCTTCTTCCTGATTGCCTTTGCCACTACCCGCGAGCGTATTTTGCCGGTGGTTGAAGCGCGCAATAGCATCGCCGAAGACGTCACCGACCTGGTTAAAAACCTGCCCTGGATTGTGATGCTGGCGGTGACCATTCTGGTATTTGTCACCCTGGCGCTAAAAGGCGGCATGTACATCTACTACTTTGAGAACTACCTGAATGAAGCCCAGCTGGGCCAGTTCCTTAACGACATAGGCTTTAACAGTTTTATCGCCGGCCTTAACCACACCCTGAACACCCTGGGCCTGACCGACTTCCAATGGCCCAAAGAGGCCGCCACTTCCGCTTTCAGCCTGTTTAACGGCGCCGGCATTATCATGATGATTCTGGGTATTGGCTTCTCCAAAAAGCTCGCCGACAAATTTGGCAAACGCAACGTGTTTGGCAGCGCCCTGTTCGTCTCCACCCTGTTTGTATTGGCCTTTAAATTCTTTAGCGCTAGCAGCATTGGCCTGGTGTTCCTGTCGCAAATCCTGCACGGCTTCTTCTACGGCATCACCATCCCGCTGCTCTGGGCAATGATTGCCGACGTGGCTGACTACTCCGAATGGAAAAACAACCGCCGCGCCACCGCCATTGTCTTCTCGGCGATGATTCTCGGCCTTAAAGCTGGCCTCACCATTGGCGGCTCACTGGTCGCCGGCCTGCTCGCTCACTATGGCTACGACGCCAGCCTGAGCCTGCAAAACCCCGAGACCATCGAAGGCATTAAAACCGCCGTTAGCCTCTTTGCCTCTCTGCCTTTCTTTATCGCTGTTGGCTGCATGTTCTTCTTCGCCATCAACAAAAAAATGGAAGTGCAAATAGAAGCCGAACTTAACCAGCGCCGCAAAGCAGCTGGTAAATAGGTCGCTGTTAAAAATTAATTGAATTTTGCTTATTGAGAATCGAGATTTTTGTATGTCAGAAGAACGCTTAGCCCCGGACGTGGTTGCCGACTTAAAAGCCCGCGCCATTTCCCAACCTCTGGTCGAACACATCTACACCGCCGACCCCTCGGCCCATGTGTTTAACGGCAAAATCTATGTCTATCCATCACACGACATAGAAGCCGGCATCCCCTTTAACGACAATGGCGATCACTTCGGCATGGAGGATTACCACGTAATCTCTCTGGACAGCCCCAACAGCGCCGCTGTGGACAATGGCGTTGCCCTGCATGTGAAAGACGTCGCCTGGGCCGAGCGCCAGATGTGGGCGCCAGACGCGGCCCACAAAAACGGCAAATACTATTTGTACTTCCCAGCCAAACGCGCCAACGGCATCTTCCAAATCGGTGTGGCCGTGGGCGATTCCCCCATTGGTCCCTTCACCGCTCAGCCAGAAGCCATTCAAGGCAGCTACACCATAGACCCGGCGGTATTTGAAGACGATGACGGCAGCCACTACATGTACTTTGGCGGCATCTGGGGCGGCCAGCTGCAGAACTATCGCAACAATGAATATGACGCTGCGCTCGGTGAACCTGCAGACAATGAGCCAGCGCTGGGGCCAATTGTTGCGCGCCTGCGCGATGACATGCTCGAGTTCGACGAAACCCCGCGCGAAATTCAAATCCTCGACGAAAACGGCCAACCGCTGCTCGCCGGCGACCACGACCGCCGCTTCTTCGAAGCCTCCTGGATGCACAAATTCAACGGCAAGTACTACTTCTCCTACTCCACCGGCAACACCCACTATTTGTGCTACGCCACAGGCGACAGCCCCTACGGCCCCTTCACCTACGGCGGCCGCATTATGGAGCCAGTGATCGGCTGGACCACTCACCATTCAATCGCCGAATACCAGGGCCAGTGGTACCTCTTC
>CBIMZH010000542.1:0-2529 GCA_966248255.1 uncultured Cellvibrio sp. | reverse complement strand
CGGCAGTGCAGGCCTATGTTTAACATCTTGGGGGCAAATTCACCTTCGGCGTAGAGCGCATCGAAACTGTCTTTAAGATAGGTATAAAACTGCTCGCCGCAATTAAAGCCTTGAGCGGCGGCAAAGCGCATATCGTTACTGTCCAGCGTGTAGGGAATAATCAGGTGAGGTCTGCCATGGGTCAGCACGGAATACTCCTGCGTCCAATAGGGCAGGTCATCGGCGTAGGAATCAGAGTCATATAAAAAACCACCCTGTTCCAACACCAGCGCGCGCGTATTGGGGCTGTCGCGCCCCGTGTACCAGCCGAGCGGGCGGGAGCCGGTCACGCGGGTATGAATTTCGATCGCGGTTTTAATCTGCTCGCGCTCAACTTCTTTGGGCATAAATTGATGATCTATCCAGCGATAGCCGTGGCTGGCAATTTCCCAGTCGGACTCTAGCATCGCTTCGACTGCCTCGGGGTTGCGTTGCAGCGCCATGGCCACGCCGTAGACAGTCACGGGCAGTTGGTATTTGTTAAACAGTCGGTGCAATCGCCAGAAGCCGGCACGGCTGCCGTACTCATAGAGCGACTCCATGCTCATATGACGAGCTTCAAAGGCGCGTGCGCCAATGATTTCAGACAAAAAGGTCTCTGAGGCAGGATCGCCGTGGAGTACGCAATTCTCTGCACCCTCTTCGTAATTCAGTACAAATTGCACGGCGATGCGCGCTCCCCCCGGCCAGTTGGCTTTGGGGGGATTTCGGCCATAGCCGCGCAGGTCGCGAGGGTAGTCGGGGGGAGTATTGCTCATCGGTCAATCCTTCTTCGGGAGTTGAGTTAGGCAGGTATTTTTCGCCCAATTGCAGGTGCTAGCGCGCGGGTTTTATCTGGGTGTTATCAAATTCTGTGCCAGTGTTCAGGCTTATGTGCTTTGCCCAAAACTGCTTCAAGCCCGCAATATTACTGGGCAAAAATAAATTTTCTGCACCAGATTAAATCAAATCTCGTCCACTTGGACAGGTTATTTGGTGGTCGCGACTGGCTCGCAAAATTGCGCGCGTGACTGGTACCACATTTGCATCTGCCCCCCTGTCTTTTTCTCTCTTTAATTATTGATCGAATAATCAGGAAGCCCGCTTATGCCTTTGTCCTGCACACTTATATCTCGCCTGTACATGCCCCGCTTACACAGTTTTTTGGGGCGGATCACTTTGGGGCCCAGATCGCTCGCGCGCAAGTTGGGCTGCCGCACGCATCTGGCCGGTCTATGCCTGATTGCGACCGCCGGTGTGAACTCTGCGGCTCAGGCGGCCACGGCGGCGCCGGGCGACTGGTTTGAACAATTTAAGGCGACTGCGAGTGATCAAGACCTCTATCGCTTTTTGTATGCCATGCCCAAGGGGGGCGATCTGCACAACCATATCAGCGGCGCTGTCTTGACTGGCTGGTGGTACGAGGTGGCGCTGGCGCAAAAAAAATATGGCTACGAGTTTTATACCAAGGTGCGCATCAACAATTGCAGAGCGCCCGGCAATAACGAATTTGGTCGCCGTCCCTATTTAATGTTGTTCAATAATTTGATGGCCTCCAGCTATGCCGAGTTGCCTGAGTGTGAAAAGGGCGAATACAAGCGCCTGGAGGATTTGACCGAGACGGAAAAGCTGGCCTGGGTGAACAGCGTCACTCTGGATGCCGACCACGAGGGGCGCAATGAATTTTTTCAAACCCACTGGCAGCGCCTGGATCAGCTGCTCTACAGCCCCTATTTAATTGCTGAAGTGCTCTACAAGAATATGGAGGCCTTTGGCAAAGAGGGGCTGATTTATCTGGAGACCATGCTGGAAGCGGGCGGGTATTTCAAGCCCGATGGCAGCCCCATTAGCGAAGATGAGGCTATTGCGATTTTTCGCGCGCGTCTAGCGCAGGCTGATGCCAAGGCCACTGGTGTTACTGTGCGATTTCAAGAATCGATTTTGCGCTTTGTGCCCAGCGCCGAGGAGCAGCTGCGCGCCTCCTATGACATAGTGGCGCGCCATCGCGATCTCTATGTGGCAGTCAATATGGTGGGGCGTGAGGATAACGACAAGGGCTATCCGCTGCGCTTCACCCAGACGCTGCGCGAGTTGCGCCACAAGTACAACAATGTGCGCCTGTCGATCCATGCCGGCGAGGTGGATGAGCCTAATTCCCATATTCGCGACACTTTGATGTTGGGCGCTGATCGTATCGGTCACGGCGTTAATTTAATCAGTGACCCGGAGCTACTGCGCGAAATGCGCCACGGCCCCTATCTGGTTGAAATCAATTTGATCTCCAATTTATTGCTCGAATACGTAAGCGATTATTCGCAGCATCCCTTCCCTGAGTATTTGCGTATTGGGGTTCCGGTGGCGCTCTCAACCGATGATCGCGGCATGTGGGATTCCAACCTGACGGATGAATTTTTTGTGGCGGTAAAGGAGTTTAATTTGTCTTGGGATGAATTATTGCTACTCAGTCGCAACTCTTTGCAGTACAGCTTTGTGGAAGACGAGGTGAAGGCC
>CBIMZH010000541.1:0-2532 GCA_966248255.1 uncultured Cellvibrio sp. | reverse complement strand
CGCCCAAGATTAACCTCAGCTGAACCTTTATCCTGTCACTCTTATGGTTTAGTCTTAAGTTAAGTCAGTAAAAAGAGCCATTAAACCTTTTGAACAGCCACGTTATTAACGCCCCCGAATCTGTCTCCCGGCAGCTGATCCTGGAACCCAGTGACAGCCGCCGCCTAGCCAACCTCAACGGTCTGCTCGGCCAGCACATACGCCAGATTGAAGACCGCTTAAACGTTGAAATCCGCCATCGCGGCAACGAATTTGAGCTAATCGGCCCAGCCGAAACCACCCGCGCCGCCCAGGCACTTCTCGAAAGCCTTTACGCCGCCACCGAACAAGGTGAGCTGACTCCCGATGAAGTGCATCTGGCCCTGCAATCCTCAGGTATTGAAGCCCTTATGGAACAATTGGACAAAGCCGAACAGGCTCAAGATTCCCAAGAAAATACTCAGCCAAACAACCAATTAGCCGCCGAAGCTCGCGCGCAGGATGAGGACATTACCCTTATCCGCACTAAAAAGTGCACGATCAAGCCGCGCGGCCTTAACCAGCAGCGCTATGTGCGCGCGGTGCAGCGCAACGACATCAACTTTGGTGTTGGCCCGGCGGGTACAGGTAAAACCTATCTGGCAGTAGCCTGCGCGGTAGAAGCCCTGCTTAAAAACGAAATCGAGCGGATTCTGCTGGTGCGACCGGCGGTTGAAGCCGGTGAGAAGCTCGGCTTTTTGCCCGGCGACCTGACGCAAAAAGTAGACCCCTATCTGCGCCCCCTGTACGACGCCCTTTACGAGATGCTCGGCTTTGAAACTGTGGGCAAACTCATCGAGCGCGGCGTCATCGAGATTGCGCCCCTGGCATTTATGCGCGGCCGCACCCTCAACGGCTCCTTTGTGATTCTCGATGAAAGCCAGAACACCACCCGCGAACAGATGAAAATGTTCCTCACCCGTATCGGCTTTGGCACTACCGCAGTAATCACCGGCGACCCAACCCAGATCGACCTGCCCCGCGGCGTGCAATCTGGCCTGCGCCATGTGATTGAGGTGCTCGGCCATGTGGATGGCATCAGCTTTACCCACTTCACCTCCAAGGACGTAGTCCGCCATCCGCTGGTGCAGCGCATTGTGGAAGCCTATGACGCCTATGAGGATGCCCAGCCCAAGCACAACGGCTTTTAAGCGCAGACCATGAGCTTCCAGATAGATATAGAAATCAACAGCCAGAGCCAGGCGCTTCCGGCTGAAGCACTAATTGAGCGCTGGATTACCGCAGCGCTTGAATCCCAGCAGCTGCAAGAGGCTGAAGTCAGCGTCTATATAGTGGATGAGGCCGAAGGCCAGGAGCTAAACGCCCAGTACCGCAACAAAGACTACCCCACCAATGTGCTCTCCTTCCCTGCTGACCTGCCCGAGGAGCTGGATATTCCGCTGCTCGGCGATTTGGTGGTCTGCGCCCCGGTGGTTGAGCGCGAAGCTAAAGAGCAAGGCAAGGCGCTGGAGGCCCATTGGGCCCATATGCTGGTACACGGTAGCCTGCACCTGTTAGGCTTTGACCATATTGACGATGCCGAGGCCGACGAAATGGAAGCCTTGGAAACCCAAATTATCACTGGCCTGGGTTTTCCAGCGCCCTATACCGAGCTGGAATAACCGGCTCGCCCGATTCAGGAAAACCCAAAATGGCGGACGATCACCCGAGTAGCGCAACAGCCGAAAAGCACGAGCGATCCTGGCTGGATAAACTGCTCCACGCATTCAGTGCCGAACCCAAATCCCGCGATGAACTGCTGGAAATTATCAAGGACGCGGCCGACAACCACCTGCTCGACCCAGAGGCGGTAAGCATTATTGAAGGCGCCATGGATGTATCTTCACTCCACGCGCGCGAGATCATGGTGCCGCGCTCGCAAATTGTGGCGCTAAAACTCGAGTCCACCCCCCAGGAAACGCTCCAGCAAGTCATCGAATCCGGCCACAGCCGCTACCCGGTAATTGGCGAAAACCTCGACGATGTGCGCGGTATTCTTCTGGCCAAAGACCTGCTCCCTCTCGCGCTTAACGGCACCGAGAATTTCAACCTGGAATCCATACTGCGCCAGGCCAATATAGTGCCCGAAGGCAAGCGCGTGAATGTGCTGCTGCGCGAGTTCCGCGAAAACCGCTACCACATGGCGCTGGTAATGGACGAGTACGGCGGCATCTCCGGCCTGCTCACCATTGAAGATATTCTTGAAGAAATCGTCGGCGAGATTGAAGACGAAACCGACGAAGAAGAGGAAGTCACCGACTTTATTAAACAGGTTTCCGAGAACGACTATATCGTTAAGGCCCTGTCGCCCATTGAAGACTTTAACAAATACTTTTCCACCGATTTTAGCGATGAAGATTTTGATACTATCGGCGGTATTTTGATGCAGGAATTTGGTCATCTGCCCAAGCGCAACGAGGTAGTGGAAATCGGCAATATGCGTTTCCGCGTACTCTACGCCGACAACCGCCAGATACATTTGCTGCGCTTGACGATTGTCGAATAAACTCCAGC
>CBIMZH010000540.1:0-2545 GCA_966248255.1 uncultured Cellvibrio sp. | reverse complement strand
GGACGTAGCTGCCGTCCTTGCGGAGGATCGGCTGATTCGTGCGGACGACGACGCAGCGGATGATCTCGCCCTGCTTCACGTCGCCGCCGGCCAGCGTCTTCTTCACGGCGCAGATGATGACGTCGCCGACGTTGGCGACCTTGCGCTTGAACTTGCCCTTGCTGCTGCTGCCGCGAAGGACCTTGATGCACATCGCCCGCTTCGCGCCGGTGTTGTCGGCGATGTCGAGCTCGGTTTGCTGCTGGATCATGACTTCTTCTCGCTCGCGTTGATGGCCAACGACTTCCCGTGACGACTACCGCTCTTCGGGAGCCTTACCGGTCATCACTTCCTCAGCCGACAGCTGCACGGCCTTCTCCGGCGCCTTCTGGACGATGCGGAGCAACCGGTGGTGCTTGGTCTTGCTCAGCGGGCGGCACTCGGCGATCTCCACCGTGTCGCCCTCACGGGCCTCGTTCTTCTCGTCGTGGGCGTGGAGCACCGTGCGGCGCTTGAGGAACTTGCCGTACTTGGGGTGCTTGGTCTGGTAGTTGACCACGACCTTGATCGTCTTGTTGCCCTTGTCGGACGCGACCACGCCCTGGATCGTGCGGAGCAGCGGACGTTCGACCTTTTCTGCGGTTGCTTGTGCCATAAAGTTCTCGTTTATCGTCGTGCGCCGTTAGGGCGCCTTATTCGGCCGTCGCGGCCGTGGTCTTCCTCTTCGCGGCCGACTTCTTCACCGTCGACTTCTTCACGGTCGGCGTCTTCTCGACCGCCTTCGCCGGAGCAGCTTTCACGCGCTTCGGATTTGCTTCCAGCTCGCGCTCACAGACCTGAGCATGGCTACTCATTAGGGAAAAGCGCCACCCGCTGGCAGGGGTTGTAAACCACTTTTTTGCTATGTAAACCACTGTGGTTAACAGTTAAAAATCTTAGTTAACAGCGGGCTCTGCAAGGGTCAGTCTGACAGCGTAGGCCTAACTGACCCTTTTGGCGGTCATCCACTCGTTCGAGGCCCAGCTCAAACACGCTCTGATCGAGGTGGGTAACCCCAGAAACAACCAACCCTCTGGTGCGCATTACAGGTCTACGACCTGCCCGAGGCGTGGGAGCTATTTTTGCAGCGACATTCCCAGCTGGTTCGGGAAGGATCAATTGGTTGGTAACGCTTGTCCGGCATTTCCAACCGTGAGCCACCGATGACCCTCAACCGGGATCAACGTTAAATCGGATCAGTTGGGTCCGCCACCAGCGGCAGTACAGATTTCGAAGCTACGTTGCGCCTCTCAATACTGCGCTCGAGGCCGCGATTGGCAGGATGGCTGCGTCGGGAGGGGGAGGAGTGAGCCAGTGAAGCACCAGGGCGGACAGGAGGCTTGCGATGGTGTTCACAGTTATCGCGACGAGAGCGTTACGCATTTTGGAGCATCCAATTTTTGAAGTGGACCTCTATTTAATGCGCATAAACTGTGTGTCACCACCACCCCAAGAAAATTTCGTCACGCCCCAAAATGGGAATTGTGATTCGGGCGCATCACGTTTTATCTCGTGCCAGAAGCCCCCTATTAGCTAGGCGAGCCAGGACTCGACTACGTCGGCACCATACTCGTTTTTCCAAGCCTTGAGTGTGCGCTGATTACCACCCTTGGTTTCAACAATCTCACCGCTGTGTGGATTCTTGTAGACCTTCACCACACGTGCTTTACGAAGAGCCTTTGGTTCAATCGAAGCGGAAGCCACCGCTTGCGGATCAAGGATAATCACAACTTGCCGCAGGCCATAGCCATACTCGTTGAGTAGGGTGCGAAGCTTCGTTTCAAATTCCATTTCCTGCTTCAGGGAAGTGTCATTTTTCAGCGCTTCCAGCTCGGCCAGTTGGGCTGCGAGCTGTTGTTCGAGTAAGCGAAATTCAGCGAGACGGGACATAGGATTCTCCAGATGATGTTTGGTGATTTTAGCAACCAAAAAAGAGAGCTTGCTAACTATCTTGATCCCACATGCTTGAATCGGCTATCGCGAGGCTGAGCGATCGACGTGGATAAAAGGGTGGTAGCGTCTGGGTCGTCGCTCTGCATCGCCTCACCCATTAGGTATTCAATCAGTTTTTTGCTTCTCACCCATACGTACTGCCGGCATGCTGCATTTGGTATGGTTGGTCCCGCAACGGGGCGAAACCTAGCCTGCCAAAGGAGTTTGAACGCTTCCTTGGTTGACGTTCCCAGGTACACAGCGATCTCCGGTCCCAAAATATACCCTCGCCTGAATCTTTCGATCGCTTGGGGCTTAACCACCAGTTGCGTATGCCTGCCGTGTTCGACGTTGGTGCTCCAAAGCAGGCCGAGCCGAACAAACGCGTAAGCGCATTCTTCTTTGACACCCAATAGCGCAGCTGCTTTGACCACCGATAAACCGGGTAGGGTTAAGCCCTTGCCCCCTGTTCGGGCTTGTTGCCACGACGCAAACTCTTGCGCCTTGAGTAACCACGCCCCCACACCAACCGGGCCAGTCTCGACCGGTCGGTAGGCACGAAGTTCACCTGCACGTATTGCCTGAACCAACTCGA
>CBIMZH010000539.1:0-2545 GCA_966248255.1 uncultured Cellvibrio sp. | reverse complement strand
GAGCTCCAGCTCCAGCGTCGAATCGAGCAGCAACGGGGTAACCAATAGCGCATCTGCGAGTTCCTTGTCGGCAGATTGTGAGCTGTCACAGGATATTTCCTGGGTGTCTACGCAGCCGCTTATTACCCCGGCCTCGCCAGATCATGTGTCAATCAAAGACCCGACCATCGTTAATTACAACAACCTCTACCACGTGTTCGCCACTGTATATGACACCAAGCGCAGCGCCTGGAGCAGTGTTTACCTAAATTTTAGCGATTTTTCGCAAGCGGCTAGTGCAACCCAGGTTTCTATGGCGGACAAGCCAACCGGTGATGCCGTGGCGCCGGAGGTATTCTTTTTTCGACCGCATAATAAGTGGTACATGATTTATCAATGGGGTGCGAAATATTCCACCAATACGGATATCAGCAACCCCGATGGCTGGACACAACCCAAGCCGCTATTGCTGGGTGGCCCTGGCAATGGCATTGATTACTGGGTTATTTGCGATGAAGGTTATTGCCATCTATTTTTCTCTGGCGATGACGGCAATCTCTATCACTCGCAGGTTGCACTGGATAACTTCCCCAACTTTTCCGGTTACGAAATCGTTATGACCGATGAGGTTGGTAAGTTGTTTGAAGCCAGCAATGTATACAAAGTAGAAGGGCGCAATCAATATTTGTTGATGGTAGAGGCCTATGGTCCGCGCTATTTTCGCTCCTGGACATCAAACAGTTTGAATGGCCCCTGGACCCCCTTGGCCGATAGCCAAAGCAAGCCCTTTGCCGGTGCCGCCAATGTTAGTTTTGAAGGCGAAAAATGGACTGATGATATTAGTCACGGTGAAATGATTCGCGCCGGTTATGACGAAACCCTTACGATCAGTCCGTGTAATATGCAATATCTTTATCAGGGTGTGGCCCCAGATACGGGAGCAGAATACAGCAAGCTTCCTTATCGCCTGGGTCTTATTAAACAAAAGAATCCATAGTCGCTTCTTGGCTGGTGCGCGCCTGTGCTCTTGGCTCCCGCGCGCTATCAATGCCTAAATAAAAATACTTTTTCGCGACTTTTAAGTGCTATTAATAAAACCATTACTGAAATCATTAAATCACACCTGAGCTTCTGACCTAAATCAGCCGGAATACATTATGAAAAATTGGCTAAGCAAACTAACGCTATTGATGTTTTTGGCTGCGGCGGGTGTGGTTGCGGCTGAGCAGAAAACCAACCAGGCTTCTGCGCAAAGCTTGGCTAAGGCATCTGTTGACCCTGCAGATTTATTTCCGCCGCCGATGCAAAGTTTCCGCTTGTACGGCGATGCGCCAATTGCCAACGCTAAGCCGACAGCAGATGAGGAGACAGGAGCGGATAAGGGCTGGATACAAAAGGTTTCTCGACCTTTTATTCAGCTGTACCTGCCGGCAAAAGTGAAAGCCACCGGCGCCAGTGTATTAATTTTTCCCGGCGGCGCTTACTGGGGGCTCACCTTTGACTATGAGGGTGTTCAACAGGCCAAGTATTTTGTCGATCACGGCATTGCCGCGTTTGTTGTGAAATATCGTTTGCCCAGTGATTTATGGATGCTCGACAAAACTATTGGCCCGCTACAAGACGCGCAACAAGCAATGAAGTTTGCTCGCCAACATGCCGGCGAGTGGGGGCTGGACTCACACAGGATGGGTGCTATTGGCTTTTCTGCGGGTGGTCACCTTGCATCCAGCCTGGCTACACATTTCACCAAGGCGCAAATCGACAACCCTGACAAGATTAATCTGCGCCCGGATTTTTTGATTCTTGTTTATCCGGTAATCAGCATGGATGCAAACACCACTCATCTGGATTCGCGCAGAGCCCTGCTGGGCGAGAGCCCCTCGGATGAGCGCATTAAATTCTTTTCCAACGAGCTACATGTTAATGCCAATACACCGCCGACACTGTTGCTGCATGCTGTTGATGATAAGTTGGTGGATGTTAAAAACTCCATACTATTTCTTGAGGCGCTAAAGCGGGCGGGTGTTTCGGTTGAAGCCCATTTTTTTGAGAGAGGCGATCATGGGTTTTTTCTAATGCCGCAGGATCGCTGGCAGGGGGAAATAATGGCCTGGCTTGCACAAAATGGCTGGCTAAACCTAAAACGAAATTAACAGGCGCAGATCGAACCCTGGCCAAATCGATTGCCCCGGCCTCAGGGTTAACACTTTGTAAATCAAATTGAGATTTTCACGCCAATAAGGAAAACTCCGCGCCCGTTTGAGGTTTTGGGTGCCGCATGTTCCGTTTGTTTTTTGTTCTATTGGCCAGCTTGTTAGTGGCTGCGCCTGCTTTTTCTAAAAGTTCTCCTTCTTCAAATCTGTTGCCTAGCGGGTCAGTTTCCGGGCTATATAACCGCAAGGACTGGCCCCATTGGGTGGATATTGATCGCGATTGCCAAAATACCCGGGTGGAAGTTCTGATTCGCTATTCCCTGACTCCGGTGGGCTTCAAAAATGCCCGCCAGAGTGCGCTCGTCAGCGGTCGCTGGTATGGGCTTTACACGGATAAGACCTTTACCAAACCG
>CBIMZH010000538.1:0-2554 GCA_966248255.1 uncultured Cellvibrio sp. | reverse complement strand
TCGCCGGGCGTTAACAGGTGAGTCACACTTAAATCGCCGCTCTGTTCTATATCCACCATACCTGCGGTGGCGTTTTCAATACTGAGGCTGTCGACATCCAGCTCCAGCGCATCGCTATCGCCTATACCGTTAGTGGTGCGCAGCACCAGGCCGCCAGTGCCGCCGCCGCGCAGGCTGATGCGGGTGTTGGAATCTCCATCATCCAGGATCGCATTGCCAGCGGTTATCTCCAGTGCGGTAGGGTCGCTACTGCTGCTGCTAATTTCCGCCAGAGTAATACTGCCGGCGGCCACCATATTCATGCTGCCTCCACCCAAACGCAAATAGCTGCCCGAGGCCATGACCAGATCGGCGCCCGCACTTAGGGTGAGGAACAGTTGTTCGTCGGCATTGCTGGTATCGGAATCGTAAATACCACTGCCCGCTGTAAAGTTGATATTGCCATCGGCAATAAACGTGAGCGCAGCGCCGTTAAAGGCGCCGTTAAAATCTATAGGGTCGTAGAAGGTTATATTGCCCGCGCCGCCAGTGCCCAGTGCCGTATTAATGGTGACCGAAGTGCCGCTGCTGAGCATGGATTGAATGACACTGGGCGAAATAATCGCCGTGCCTGTAGTGCCACTTGGGTCCCAGGTGTAATTGGGGAAATTGAGGAAGGTGTTATCTGTGCCTGTGTTGCGAATCTCCAGGTCGATTGGGTCTATGTAGACCAAGCCCGCTTTGCCCAGATTGGCGCTGGCCAGGGCTTCACCCAAAAATTCCAGGTGGTTAATACCGGACACTTCAATAAAACCGCCATCGCCACCCTCGCTGCCAGCATTGGCCAGTAACTTGGCGCCCTGGCGAAAATAGCTGGCGTTGGGCGAGATATTAATTATTTCACCGCCATCACCTGCGCCTGCACCGCTGGCATCGCTAAGGCTGGCGGTTTCTAAGACTAAAGTGTCTGCGGCAGCAAGATGAATGCTGCCGCCATTTTGTTGCGCGGAATCCGTGCTCGCTATGCCTTTGGCCAAAAGCTGACCGCGCTGGGAGATTCGCCCAGCGGTTAGCTTGATACTGCCTGCGCTGCTGCTATCCGTTGCGCTCACATCCAGGGTGCCTGCCTGAATTAAATCGCCATCGCCTGCGTCAATGGTTATTGAGTCTGTTGCTTTGATAGCGCCAGTCTGTTCAATCAAGCTGGAGTAGAGCGCCGCTTCGGCGCTGGCAGACAGATTGACTCTGGTAGCGCTAACCTGGCCATTTTGTTGAATCGCCACCTGGCCATTTAATTGCGCGAGGCTAGTGGGGTCTTCTACCAGAATGGCGATTGAACCGTCCTCGGGTTGATAGAGCAGGGCGTTGGCGCTGACCATATCCGCCTGGCCCTGGGCGACATGAATATCACCGTTGTTTACGACAACAGGTGCAAGCAAGTCCAGGTTGCCCTGGCCGTTAATGTTTATCTCGCCGTTTTGAATAATCTGCGCCTGGCTGTTGCTATCGCCTTCGAATTGCAAACGGCCATTTATAAAATTTTGATTGCTAATGTCCAGCGTCGAGGCAATCAAACCACCGGTACTCAGCTGGCTTCCTTCACTAAACACTATGCCGTTCTGGTTGACCAGAATCACCTGGCCATTGGCATTGAGCTGGCCGTCAATTTGCGACAAGCCAGTCCCCAGCACGCGATTGAGCAGCACCGCATCGGCATTGGGTTGGTAGATATCCACGCGCTCATTGGCGCCTATGGAAAAACTGTCGTAGTCGATAACCGCGCGCTGGCTCTGCTGATCGATTTGCAGACTGGCGGGGTTTTCGCTCAGGCTGGCGCTACCGGCAACCACTTGCCCACCCTGGGGTAAGGCCAGGCTGGTTTGCGCCAAGCCAAGGCTTATGGCGCTAATGAATAGCGCCAGTGGCTGCTTGGCCAGGGGGCGGCGCTTAGTGCCAGCGCAGTTCAAAAAGCCAGCGAGTTTCACGGCGGAACTCCTCAGTTGCGGTGGAAGTGGAAGAGGTTTGCTTAAGCGGCTGAGCGCAGATCAGCCGCGCTGACAGCGCTTGCCAGCGCGCGCCCAGGCCCAGGCCCCAACCGGAGAGTGTATGGCGGGTATCAAACTGCGCATCGCTGTACCAGTTTTTGCCCTGGGCGGCATCGACAAACATATAGGGCACCAGCTTCCACGGATTGTTGGCGGGTGCAGGGACAAGTTGCGGCAGGCGAATATCCAGGTTGGCGATCCAACCCTGTTCGCCACTAAAGCGGCTGGGGTCGGCAGCGCGCACGCCATAAACCCCACCGAAATTCACCGTTTCTATGCCGGGTAGGGGCGCGGGTGACAGCTGGCTGCGCAGGTTGAGCAGCCACTGGTTTTGCCAGCGGGATTGATTGGCAAAAGCCTGGGACAAGCCCAGGGCCAGATTGTATTTACTAAAATCCGCCTGCTCGCCATCGCCCAGTAAGCGCAGGGATTCAAACCTGCCCTGGGTGGCCGCCAGCGAGTAGTTAAGCAAACCACCGTTCCAGGCCCAGCGCCCCGACCACTGCCACTGCAGCGCCTGGCTTTGTTCG
>CBIMZH010000537.1:0-2555 GCA_966248255.1 uncultured Cellvibrio sp. | reverse complement strand
GTGCCGACACCTTCAAATGGAGCTTCGGTGATAAGGGTGCTTCTGGTGCACCAGCTATAGATACCCTAAGCGACTTTAGCAAAACTCAGGGCGACAAGCTGGATCTGTCCGATCTGCTGCAGGGTGAGAACTCAGGTAACCTGACTAACTATCTGCACTTCACCTATGACTCTGGTAGTAACTCCACCACAGTACATATCAGCAGCGGCGGTGGTTACTCTAGTGGCTATTCGGCTGCGGCTACCGATCAGCAAATTATCCTGAGTGGTATAAACCTGGTGAATGGCGATGTGGATTCCACTATCATCAACCAACTCAAAGCGGCCGGACATTTGATTACCAACTAATCCCGGTCTCATTGTGCCCGCTTAACTTTGATAGACGCCTGCGCCCGAATTTATTCGGGCGCAGTTTTTGGGAGGCCTATGTACGCTAAAAAAAATGCTCAGGGTTTGATTGAGGCAGTTAGTCGCGAAGCACAGCAAGGGTTTGTTTGGGTTGATGACAATGATGCTGATGTTCAGGCCTATTTGCAGTCGCTAAAATCGCAAAATCAGTTAAGCCTCGAACAAACTGACCAGTCTATGGTGCGGGTATTGGAGGACGTCATTAATTTGCTGGTTGAAAAGGGCGTGATTCGCTTTACCGATTTACCTGAAGCGGCACAGGGCAAATTGCTTAACCGTCGCCAGCTGCGCGATGAACGTCAGTCTGTCTATGTATTGGCAGATGAGGACAATCTAAAGATTTGATTCTGTTTATACAGCCCATAAAAAAAACCATGCACTGCATGGTTTTTTTTATGGGCGCAAAATACTGATTATTGCCCGGAGAGGGCGGGTCCAGTGAAACCATCCAGGCCTAAATGACTCAGAGCCTGCAGCTCGGCCGGGGTTTGCACACCTTCAGCAATCATCACCACTCCCAGTGAGTGGCCAATGCGGCACAGCCCCTGTAAAAAGCTCTGGTTAGCGGTATTGGCTTGAATATCCCTGACCAGCGCTGAGTCGATTTTTAAGTGGCTTAAGCCCAGATCCTGCAGTAACTGAAACTCGCTAAATTCCAGGCCGAGATGCTCCAACCCGGGATGACAGCCCAGGCGCGACAGTTGAATGCAGAAAGTGCGCAGTTCTTCCAGGTGGCGCAGTGCGCAAATTTCGGGGAAGTCTATCCAAAGCATACTGGCCTTGTTTTTTTGCTGCTCCAGCAACTCTAAAACCTGAGTGCGAAAGCGAGCATCACAAAGTGAGTCGGCGGAAATATTAATGGCCAGCGGCTGTTGTTGCAGGGCGATTTGCTGCAGCGCAGCGCGCATCACTTCCAGGTCAAGATTGGGCAGCAGGCCAAGGCGCTTTGCCCAGTGCATAAAGTAGCCGGCGGGGCGCAGCTCGCCATCCAGTTCCAGGCGCACAGGCGCATCCCAGTGAACGATTTCGCCCTGATTATTTTTTACCGGAAAACTGCCCAGATGCAGGTGCTTGTCTGCCAGCGCCTCGGTGATTTCACTGCGCCAGTGTTCCAGGCTGAAATTAAGTTGCGGGCTGTTGCCGGGTGCGGCAATCAGGGTGACGCGGTTGCCTTTCATTTCCGCTTCGGCCAGGGCGCCGTCCAAACGGTGTAACAAATTACTGCGCTCGTCGCCCAAGCGGTATTGGATTATTGCCAGGGGCAAGACCAGGCCGCTAAAACCGCTGACATTCATCTGTCGCTGCAGGCGCGAGTCCAACTCACCGGAAATCAGTGATGCGGCAAGTTCGCCGGGAATTAGCAGGGCGAAGTCACTGCCATTAAGACGACCGGCAATACTCTCCGGGTGTTCGCTCGCAAGTTGTTCAAAGACCAAGGCCAGGTTACGAATAAGTTCGTCGGTGTGCTGGCGGCCAAAGCGGGTGTTAAGCCCTATCAAATCGTGCAGGCGAGCTATGGCCAGCAGGCCCAATTGGCTTTGCGCTTCATCTTTGAGTTTGGTGTCGAGAATATTGATAAAGTGATTGCGATTGCATATACCTGTGAGTGGATCTCGCTGGGATTCGCGGCGTAAACCGTCCAGTTGCCGCGTCTCTTTTTCCAGCATCAGGCGCACGCTGTTGGATAGCCGGTTCATCGCGCGCACCACCCGTTGGAATTCCGTGGTGCGCGGTTCGTCGGAGGTGACAAAGCGGCGCTCGCCTATGGCCTCCGCCTGGGATACCAGCAAGTCCAGCGGACGGGAGACGTACCTGAGCACCAGGCTGCCAAACAGGCCGCTAATCAGTGTGGCAATGACAAACCAGCCGAACATTTCACGCGCGCTTTTCCACAGCGACTCCACTGCAAAACCTGAATGGCTTTTTACTTCCAGGTGACCATACTGCTGCCAGCCATCCTGAATTTGCGCTACACCGGTTTTGGGGTGAAATTGAATCCAGCGGCTAAACCACTGGGGGACATTCAGTGCGATTGGCGCGTCAAACTCACGCTCCAGTTGCAAATGATTTTGCGGATCAAATAACTTTCTGGATTCATAGTGGCCAGCATCAAACTGGGCGCTGAGAAGCAGCTCCAGGGTCACTGGA
>CBIMZH010000536.1:0-2564 GCA_966248255.1 uncultured Cellvibrio sp. | reverse complement strand
GAACCCGTCGCCTTTGGATCGCGAGGGCGAACAGGCGCCATCTTGCTGCGGTACTCGGCGGCGCGGTAGGCGTGCAGCGGATTAATCGCTGAGCCCTTGCGGTAGCGAGCCATGGCCAGAATCGGCGATATATCCAGGTTGTAAGCTTTTTTCAGCTCACAGGAAGCCATCATCGCATCGTTGGCATCCTGGAAGCCGTACAGCGCTTTGCGGTCCACAATCAACGCTTTGATGTAAGAGCGCTGAACTTCAATCGCGGAATTCACCAGGCTTTCGATTGGATCTGTCACGTTGTGAGACTGATCGAGCATATAGGCCGGATTGAACTCAGGCTCATTGCGATAAGCGGCATCTACCAGTTCGTTGAAAATCAGGAACTGCTGATATGGGCGCAGCGAACCGCTGTCCAGATCGTCATCGCCGTATTTACTGTCATTGAAGTGGAAGCCACCCAGCTTTTTGAATTGAATCAAGCGGGCAACAATCATCTCAATATTGGTATTGGGCGCATGGTGGCCCAGGTCTACCAGTGACTTACACTTGGGGCCCAGCTGCATAGCGGCAAGAATGCTGCTACCCCAATCCTGAATTACGGTTGAGTAAAATGCAGGCTCGAACATTTTGTGTTCCAGGTGCATTTCCCAATCATCGGGCAGGCCTTTATAAATTTGCGCGGCACTGTCCAAATAGCGCTCAAAGGCGCGCTGGAAATGCTGCTGACCTGGGTGGTTGGAACCGTCACCAACCCAAACAGTAATGCTCTTGGCGCCCAGTTGCTGGCCCCAGCTGATGCACTCCAGGTTGTGCGCGATAGCAAGTTCGCGCGATTCTTTTTGGGTATTGCTCAGGCTGCCGTATTTGTAAGAGGCAGTTTGTCCAGGTTGATCCTGAAACGTATTGGAATTGACCGAAACCCATTTTAATCCATAAGCGTCTGCATGACCTTTCAGCTCGGAGAAGTCATTCACCTTATCCCAGGGGAAGTGCGGTGAAACGCTGTCGGTACAACCGGAAAGCTCATTAATGACCGCACAGTCTTCGATTTTTTCGAAGATATTGCGCGGCTCACCCTGACCGGGAAAACGCGCAAAGCGGGTGCCGCCGGTGCCGGTGCCCCAGGAGGGCACGGCAATTTGAAATTCACCCGCGGCTTTGGTCAGGGCTTCAATATCCTGGCCATCGCGGCTGAGTTTTTCACCCAGGGCATCGTAATCTTTTTGCAAAAAGCCCAGTTCTTTTTGGTTAAGTTCCTGAACGAGTGCTTGATCTATTCTTCTCATGTTCGCTTACCTCTAGCGTAAAAAGGCTTCATGCAGGCCACCATCTACACTGATGACTTGACCCGTGGTTTTACTTAGCTGACCAGAGATCAGCAGGTAGGCAGCTTCTGCCTGGTCGTCCGGCGTAATTGGCTTTTTAGTCAAGGTACGCTGGGCGTAGAAATTGGCGAGTTTATCGCGCAGTGACTCGGTGGATTCGCTTTCATCAAAGGCAATGTCGTACTTGGCCAGTGAGGAGATCACGCGATCACGCGGGAACATATTACTACCCTGCACGACTGTAGCCGGAGCCAGTGCGTTGACGTTAACCAACGGCGACAGAGTTACTGCCAATTCGCGAACCAGGTGGTTGGCGGCGGCTTTACTGGTGTCATAAGCCAGGCTGCCTTTTTTGGACACAGCGGCGTTAACACTGGTGGTGAGCACCATGGAGCCAGACATTTGCTGCTTGGCCCAAATGCCCTGAGCTTCTGAAGCAACCACGTAGCCACCTTTAACATTCACTGCAAAACTCACATCGAAAATCGAATCGTTTTTGGACAGGTCGGCACCCTCAGCGATAAATACGCCAGCGGTAACTATGACGTTATCAATACCGCCATAAGCCAGAATTACCTGGGTGAACATCTCGTTCACGGTTTCACGCTTGGTGATGTCCACTTGCAATGCAACCGCTGGGCCGCAGCTGGAAATGCCGGTACCGGCAACGCCTATGCCCTGACCATAAATTTTAGTCAGCTCTGCCGCTGTCTGCTGGGCAGATTCAAGGCGCAGATCGGCGCAAACAACATGCGCCCCCTCTTTCGCCACGCGGTGTGCAACCGCTTTACCTATGCCATCGCCCGCACCTATAACCACAACCACATTGCGCGCCAAAGTCGCTTCTTTAGGCATGCGCTGCAACTTGGCTTCTTCCAATGCCCAGTATTCAATATCAAAAGCTTCCTGTGCTGGCAGTGAGGTGTATTCGGAAATAGCTTCAGCGCCGCGCATAACTTCAATGGCGCAGTTGTAGAACTCGGCCGTTACGCGAGATTCAGATTTGTTTTTACCCCAGGCAATCATGCCTACACCGGGAATCAATACCACGGTTGGGCTTGGGTCGCGCATAGCCGGAGAGTCGGCACGCTTGCAGGCTTCATAGTAAGCGGCGTAATCGGCACGGTATTTAGCCAAACCGGTTTTGAAACGGCTGATTAAGGTATCCAGGCTGTCGTTTTGCGGATCAAACTCAACATAAAGGGGTTTGATTTTAGTGCGCAGGAAGTGATCCGGGCAGGAAGT
>CBIMZH010000535.1:0-2573 GCA_966248255.1 uncultured Cellvibrio sp. | reverse complement strand
ACCAAAAATGACTTGGGCAATTCCTGAAAAGCGAAATAACTTTGTCAGGAATTGCCCAAGTCGAGTGATTTGCGTGTGTTTTTGCTTAGCGGGAATTAGCTGGATAATTCGGCCTGGGCGATACAATTTCGCCCCAGGCTTTTGGCTTTATAAAGCGCCTGATCGGTGCGCTTGAACAGATCATCAAAATCTTCCTCGGGTAAAGCCACACCCAGGCCGATGCTGATGGTAATGGGAATTTTTTTGTCGTTGTAAACAATTTGCGCAGCCTCTATCGCCAGGCGAATTTTCTCTGCCACCAGCAGCGCCTGCTGGGCGTTGGTGCCCTGGCAGTAGAGAATAAACTCCTCGCCACCCCAGCGCACAAAGCGGTCACTGGCCCGCGTATTGCCACTGATAATTTTTACCGTTTCGCTAAGCACCAGATCGCCAGCATCATGCCCATAGTTGTCGTTGATACGCTTAAAGTGATCCAGGTCGATAATCAGCAGCGAGGTGTTGGATTCTATTTTCCCGGTGGGTGCAATCTGATTCATTTCGGCGGCAAAGCCGAAGCGATTGAGTGCGCCCGTGAGCGGATCGGTTTTGGACATAAGCTTGTAGTGCTGGGATTCCTGTTGCAGATCCTTGGAGTACATGGTCAGGCTGGACAAGCGCTGTGCGTGATTGTCTATACGCTTTTCCTGATGCAATAAATGACGGCTGATAAAAAATAAATTGGCCAGCAGCCAGGCCAGCGCCACAGCCAGATACCAGCTGTCAGCCCCCAACAGCTTACCGTGAACTTCAACATATTCGAGTTGCAGTTGATGCTCCCCTGGGGCGATAGGCGGCACCAGGTCCAGGCTTAGGTCAACACTGCTGCCCTGGGAGAAGTTGCCCCAGCCAGAGTTGTTAAAGCTGAGCAGCTGACTGGTTTCGCTGGCGAGAAAGCTCACTTCCATCCCCTGCAGCGTTTCACGAGCACCTTGTCCGGCCTCTGCCGGGTGGAAGTTATGCATTTTTACGCGCAGGCGGTTGTTATTGCCCTGGTAGGCAATTTTTAAAACGATGCGCTGGAATTTGGAGTAATCAACGCCCTCGGCAATACGATGAAAATCTATGCTTAAGCCGCAATAAGGTGTTTCTGCAGAGGAGGCGGCAGCACTGCAGGTAAACTTTAAGGCCTGCTGGTCTGTCCATTGGGCCAGTGTTTTGCCACCTTGTTGGCCATCAAAAAACAGATGCGATTCATTGGGGAAGGCTGGAAGTAACTGCAGTTTCCGCTCCGGCAACACAAAATAGGCAAGCACTGCCAGCAGGGCGATCAGGGTAGAAATAAGCAGGCTGCGGAAGAGTGATATTAGTGTTGATTTTGTAGTTTGCTGCATGTAGATCTCCAGAGTTCCAGCAGCCTCTAGTATAGGTGAAGAATTTCAGAATATAAGGGCATAGATATATGCCTGTTTTGCAATGAAGCGCGGGCCAGATTGGTTTTTGTTTGCGCTATCTGGCGCTTGCTGGTGTGCCGGTTAGCGGGGAGCTCAGGGGGCTTGGCGCAGCTCTCCTGTTGTTTGTGGGATACCTTGTTGCAGCGGCCTAGCTGAGTTTGAAATAGGCCATCATCTCCTGCAGTTGCATGGCTTGGTGGGTGAGGTCTTCAGCGGTCGCATAGAGCTCTTCGGAGGATGAGGAGCTTTGCTGGGTGGCAATACTGATTTGCGAAATCGCCGTATTAATTTGACTGGCGCCCAGGGATTGCTCATCGCTGGCGGCCGAAATTTCCTGCACCAGGTCAGCCGTCTTGCTAATTGCGGGAACCATTTCATTGAGCAGTTTTCCCGCCTCCTCTGCCAGTTTGACTGAGCTGTTGGCCAGTTCGCCAATTTCTTTGGCTGCGGTTTGGCTGCGGCCGGCCAGCTTGCGCACTTCACTGGCGACAACCGAAAAACCGCGACCGTGTTCACCGGCGCGCCCGGCCTCTATAGCGGCGTTAAGCGCAAGCAGGTTGGTTTGATAGGCAATATCGTCGATAACACTGATGTTCTCCGCGATTTTGCGCATGGCATCCACGGTTTTGGTGACTGCCTGGCCACCGCCTCGGGCATCTTTGGCGCTCTGGCTGGCGATGCTGTCGGTGACCTTGGCGTTATCATTGTTTTGCGCAATGGATGCCGCTATCTGCTCCATGGATGCACTTGTCTCTTCGATACTGGCCGCCTGTTGTGTCGCCCCCTGACTTAGGCTCTGCGCAGTAGCACTTAGCTCTTCAGAGGCGGAGGAGAGCGAATCGGCGGTGGCGCGTACATCATGAATAATGGCGGCGAGCTTGGTGGCCATTTGTTTTATCGCAAACAGAATACTGCTGTCGTCCTGTCGCTTAAGGGCGATATCGACAGAAAGGTCACCATTGGCAATTTGATTGACTATGTCGGCGGTGTAAGCCGGCTCGCCGCCCAGCTGGTTAATCAGGCTGCGCGCAATCAATAGCCCAAGGAAACCGCCCAGCAGCAGGCTAATAACAATAATGCCGATATTGGTGCGCAGGCTATTGGTGTATTCCAGATTGGATTGACTATAGGCCTGTTCGGCAA
>CBIMZH010000534.1:0-2574 GCA_966248255.1 uncultured Cellvibrio sp. | reverse complement strand
CTGCAACTGACGCTTGGCCTCACGCACTTCGTCGCTCAGGCTGGGTAGCCCGAGTAACAGTTGCAGGCAGGAACGAATCACCGAATCGATCTCGCCGATCCGTGACCAATCACCCTGCTGCAGGGCTTCCGCCAACTGGCCGTGCAACTGCTGCAGCGCACGCAGTTCACTTACGCGTTGCATTCACGCCTTCCCAGCCCTCGCGCAGCACACCGAGCAGGCCGACAACTTCGTCGAGCCCCTCCAGCGACAGGCTTACACTGACGTCGGAGAGGCGATAAATGCAGTAGTCGTACAGACGCGACAAGCCCTGTACCACCTCGCCACCATTGTCATAGTCGAGTGCGCTGTTTAAGCCGTTAAGGATATTCATGCACTTTTCCAGTGAGCGGCCTTTTTGCTGATAGCGCTTGCCTTCGATATGGCCGCGCACGCGCGCCAGCTCGTCGAGCAGGCCATCAAACAGCACCAGTACCAACTCGTAGGGAGAGGCACTGGTCGCTTTGGCTTCCAGGTCAATGGTGCGGTAAGAGTCAAAACTCTCGTAGGCGGAATAGGGCTGTGTCATTAAAACAATCCGTAGGTTTGTTCCATGGCATTCATCGTCTGCATCATGGAGGTGTACTGTTTGAGATAGCGCGAGTAGTAGCTGTCGTACTGCTTTTGCAAATTGTCGTACTGGTCATCCAGGCGGCTGAGCATGGTATTGATACTGTCTTTGCGCGCCTGCATTACATTGGTGGAACCGCTGGTATAGAGCGCCAGGTTTTTATCCAGGCTGTCCAGCAGTGCATCCTTATCGCCAAACAAAGCGTCGAGACCATCCGGGTTGGCGGCCACGGCTTTTTCAAAGCGGGTCGCATCCAGGGTCAGCTGACCGTAGCGGTCCGCGCTTATGCCAAAGTCGGTCAGGCTCAGGCCGCCAAACTTGGTGCGCAGCAGGTTGTTAACCGTGCTCTCCACCGAGCGAATACTCGAGTCGCCCGCCAGAGCGCCGCGCGCTTCGGAGCTGCTGCCGCTGGCCGTCAGCTTGTCAAACGACGAAAACAGCGTATTTACCGCAGTGATAAAGCTCTGCACCTTGGCCTGGGTGGCGCTGGCATCGCGACCAATGGTCACATCCAGTGGCGCATCACCAGAGGCATGGGCCTTGGTAAAGGTCAGGCTCACACCGTCAATCAAATCGCTGAAGGTGTTGGAATCATTGGTGAGCAACATGCCCGTCTCACCGCCCAGGCGCACCTGCGCATCTTTAGCCGCGCTCAATTCGCTGGCGCCAGTGATTGCACCGTCAAAAGTCGCATTGCCCGTGCCGCTGGTGGACAGGCTGATAGCATTGGCAGCGCCGGTTTTCTCGGCGGCCAACACCAGCGCTACTGTGCCGTTACTGCGCACCAGGCTGGCTTTAACGCCGGTGTTGTCGCTGGCGTTGTTAATCGCACTGGCCAGTTCCGCCAGGCTGTTGGAACCGCTGGCATCGCTGTCGATGCTGCTCAAATCTATGTTGAAACTGCTTGCGCCCTGGCCGATGGTCAGGGTGCCAGTGGCAGGCACATCGCTGTCGGTCAAACCCTGCACCGCCAACTGGTGAGCACTGGCCAGCTGCTGAACAAAAAACTGGTAGTTACCGGCAGTGGCCTTGGCACCCACGGTGGCCGTGGCGTAACCGGTGGTGTTAAAGGTCGCCTGGTTAACCAGCACACTGGTGTTAACGCCCTTAAGCGACTTAACACTGGTGCTAAAACTTTTAAGCGCAGTCGCCAGGCTAGTCACCGCGTTTAGCTGCGCGGTGTACTTGCTCTGTTTAGTATCGAGACGGGAGTAAGCTGTCTGCACCTCATAGGTCGCCAGCTGGGTCGCCATCTGCTGTACGTAATCCGAATCTATAGCCATTGAACTGCTCCTCTAGCGGGTTAATAGCAACAGGGATGCCAATAGTTAACCTGTTGATAAATAAGGGTTTAATTAAAAATCAGGGTGAAAATTCACTTCCGCTTTCCGCATTTATCCGACCCAGGGGAAAACCAGCTTCCGCCCGAACCAGCGCCATAGCGCGGCCTGATAAAAAATTACATTTGCTCTTTAATCAGGCGACCAGCGCGCGGGCTTTGTTAAACCGCGAGCGCAAAAAGGCGCGAAAAAAAACCATCGGCCAAGCATTGCGCGGGAAACAATCGCGCAGCAAAAAAACAGCCTGAAAAATTGGCAAAAAAAGTTGGCAATAGCCGCAAGAAAGTCAGCGCGGAATGACAAAAATAAAATGCAAAGAAGCAAAAAAATCGCGCAAAAAAAAAGCCCGCGACCTTAATGCCTGCGGGCAAAAAAAGGATTTTTCTCGGGGGAAAAATCACCTACTAGGAAAGGGATCTACACACCGCTTTTAGCGGTTGGGACAATCAAATTTTTACTACTGAGTATCGACCGAATTTAATAAGTAACTTTTAGTTGCTGGCCTTCTACCGATAAAAAGACCAACAAAAATTAACAGCCCTGAGCGGCCGGTCTTTTTGCAAAAAAAGGCCAGCAGTAGGTTAATAGTAGCTGGGCTGATAAACCGCCTGACTGTGTCTGGCG
>CBIMZH010000533.1:0-2575 GCA_966248255.1 uncultured Cellvibrio sp. | reverse complement strand
GGCTGTCGGGCACCTGCATTTGCGCGCAGTAGCGCCAAAGTTCGCTGTCGTCGCGCTGGGTGAGGTGATAGTGAAGAATCAAAAAGTCGCGGATACGCTCAAACTCGGCGCTGGCGATGCGGTTGTATTCGGCAATCACCAGCGGGTCGAAATCCCGGTCGGGGAAGAGTGCCAGCAGCTTGGCGATACCCGCCTGAATCAGGTGAATACTGGTGGATTCCAGCGGCTCCAAAAAGCCGCCGGCCAGGCCCAGGGAGATCACATTCTTGTTCCAGAATTGCTTGCGCCTGCCGGTGGTAAAGCGCAGCAGGCGCGGCTCGGCCAATGCCTCGCCATCCAGATTAGCCAGCAGTATCTCCCGCGCCTGGGCCTCGTCCATATAGCGGCTGGCAAACACATGGCCGTTGCCAGTGCGGTGCTGCAGCGGGATGCGCCACTGCCAGCCGGCAGCATGGGCGGTGGAGCGGGTGTAGGGGGTTAGCTGGGTGCGGGCGCTGGGCACTGCCCAGGCGCGGTCACAGGGCAGCCACTGGCTCCAGTCGTCGTAACCCGTATGCAGAGCGCCCTCAATTAACAGCCCGGCAAAGCCGGAGCAGTCGATAAACAACTCGCCCTTAAGCGCCTGGCCAGAGGCCAGCTGCACGCCGGTGACAAAGCCTGTATCCGGGTGCTGATCGACGCCCACTATGCGCCCCTCCTGGCGCACCACCCCGCGCGCTTCGGCATAGCGGCGCAAAAAGCGCGCGTAAAGGCCAGCATCAAAGTGGTAGGCGTATTCATAGGTGGAGAGCACATGGCGCGGGTCGCCGCCAGGTGGAGCAAAGCGTCCAACTTTGGCCGCGGCCCAGGCCATGCAGTAGTCGTCCAGACTTTCCGCCTTGCCCTGGGCGCGAGCCTGCAGCCAATAGTGCTGCAGGTGCACCAGGTCAAACTGGCGACCATAGCTGCCAAAGGGATGAAAGTAGCTGTGACCCTGTTTGCCCCAGTTGACGAACTCTATGCCCAGCTTGAAGGTGCCCTGGGTCTGGCTGACAAATTCGTTTTCGTTAATGCCCAGGGTCTGGTTAAACAGGCGAATCGGCGGGATAGTCGCCTCGCCCACCCCCACTGTACCTATATCGTCCGACTCCACCAGGGTGATGCGACAGTCTTTTTGCAGGGCATTGGCCAAGGCTGCGGCCGCCATCCAGCCAGCGGTGCCGCCGCCGACTATAACGATTTCGCGCAGCTGGCGATCGCTTGAATGCTGCGGATTTTGCTGTGGGCTTTGCTGCGAATTGTTGGCGTTATTGTTCATATGCAGATCCTGATATTCATTCCGCTGCCATTAATGGGGCAACTTGACATCAAAGGCGACCACCAGGCGCTCGCCATCCTTAAAGGGCACAGTGGAGTGCCAGGTCGTTGAGGGAAACATCACCAGTCGCCCCGGCTCCGGCTTGACCCGCAACTGCGGTTGCAGCGCCAGGTTCAGCTCCGGCGGCGGGCTGCCAAATTGAATATAGCCCGCCGGCTCAGGGCCCATCTGCTCTGGCTCCGGCAGGGAGATATAGAGCGCCGAGCTGATCCAGCCCAGTGGGTGAGTATGGCTGACGTTATGGCCCTGGGCGGCCAGGCGCACCGACCAGCTGCCGGAGAAGTGCACCCTGCCCTCCAGGATGGCATCGCGCTTAATACCCAATAGCGGGTGCCCTTCCACGGGCGCAGGCAATTGCCGCACATAGTTAACCACCGCTTGCTGCACCCGGCTTTTCAGCAGGCGAATAATTGGCTCATGGCGCAAAAACAGGTTTTGATCGGTCTGGGTGCCGCCGCGCACCGACTGCTCGGCAAAGGGCGAGCGGGCGGAATGCAGGCCGCGCAAACAGTGGATCAAGGCTTGGCGCTCGGCTTCGGATAAATCAATTTGCTGGGCAAAGACGCCCAGGCTGTCGCCCTCCAGCCACTGAGATAAGGGGTTGTCCGTCAGCCGCCAGATAAGTGCCAGATAGGGCCAAAACACCCGGCCGTGGGCGGGGGTAATAAACGCCCGCGCGGTTCGCTCGGCCTGAGCCAGGTCGCCGCGCCTCAGGCTGAAACGCACCAGCGCCATGGCGCGGGTGACGTCGGTGCTCTCGGCGGTTTGAATAAACAGTGCTTTGGCCAGCTGATCCTGGCCGGATTCCGCCGCCACCAGCAAGCGCGCCAGACGCAGCTCCGGCCGCTCGCCGCAGGCTTTAGTGGCGGCTTCAAGTACCGCCAGCGCCTGATCCCAGTGGCGCACCTGAACCAGAGCGCGAAACCACTCCAGCCACAGCGGCAGGTGTTTGGGCATAAGTGCCGTGGCGCTGGCATAGGCTGCGGCAAAGTTCTGATGATCTCCGCCAGTAAAACGCAGGCTGGCCAGCAGTTTGTGCCCCGGCAACCAATCCGGGTGCTGCGCCAGCGTATTCAGCAACAGCTGCTGCGCCTGCTCGCGCTGGCCCTCGGCGCCCAGCGCCAGGGCGCAGCCGCGCGTGGCATTAAGGTCGCCTGGTGCCAATTGGGCGGCGCGGGCAAAGTCGTCATAGGCGGGGTAACCGGCCAAAAAGCGGCT
>CBIMZH010000532.1:0-2576 GCA_966248255.1 uncultured Cellvibrio sp. | reverse complement strand
GGGCGAAAGGATAGGGAAAGATTTGTCGGGTTAGACCCAGACTAACTAACAGCCAATGATTGCAACAGCAGAAACAAAAAAGCCCGCGATTGCGGGCTTTTTATTTGGCGAGTGGATGCAACAACTTACTTGCTGCCATTCACCATATAATCAACCGCGCCATGGATTTCTTCGTCGCTGCAGTTACCGCAAGTGCCTTTGGGCGGCATGCTGTTAAAACCACCCAGTGCGTGGGTATAGAGAGTTTCCAGACCCTTGGCCGCACGTGGAGCCCAGTCAGCGGCGGTACCCATTTTGGGTGCGCCCATCAGGCCAGTGGCGTGACAGGTGTGGCACACAGTGTCGAATACTTCTTTACCGGTACGGGGGCCAGCAGCGGCTGGCGCAGCTGGGGCAGCGGCGCACTCATCGCCAGACATACAGGTTTGGTCTACCGCAGCGATACGCGCATTGATGCTATCGGCATCGTCTTGTGCAGCCAGGGCGTAGCCAGACACCAGCCCGGAAAACAGCAGGATTCCAAACACTTGTTTCATTTTGCTCACAGCTAATTCCTCATTTTTAGGTAAGGCCCCTGCAGGGCTGAGCCAGATATCGGGTGCCAGTATGACAGGGCGCGCATTATAGCGATAAATAACCCTGCTGGCGAAGGGCTTATTGCAGCAGAAGCGGCCATGTTACGTTGCTTTTGCATTCTTACTCCCCATGGCAGCAGTTACAACCGCGCAAGCGACTTGGGGCGCGCCACTTCTACTGTTATTCTTAGCGTCAAAATATCGATATTTAGCAGGACGTTTGTCGCAATGGAGTACACCAGCGTCACTTTTGCAGCTTACTTGAGCGCCGCCATAGTCGCCGCACTGCTCAGTTTGAGCTACCTGTTCCAAATATTCAGGGGCCAAAAAACCTGGGTCTTTGCCTGTGCCGCCGCGGTGCACACAGCCCATTTGCTGGCCATCGCCCTGTCCTTCTCCAGCAAGCCACCACCACCCTATGCGCTGGCACTGTTTGAATACCTGCACTACAACGCCTGGGTGTTGTGTATAGCCATCACCCTCAAGCTGATTACGCCGCGCAGCCAGTTGCCCACCAGCATGCGCTTTTTGTTTGTCAGCGGCCTACCCCTGGCTGGCCTGGGCGTATTAATGATGCTGCTCCAGGGGCAGGATCAAGCCAACCTCTATGTCTGGTTCTCCCTAAGCCTGGCGGTCATTGGCCTGGTTAGCGTTGAACAGCTGTACCGCTACGCGGCAGAAAACGACCGCCAGATCAAACTCTTGTGCATGAACCTGGCGGCCATATTTCTCTACGATATTTATCTGTTTACCCAGGCGCTGATTGTCAAAGGCCTGGACCCTCAACTCTGGCAATCGCGCGCTGCCGTATCTATCGCCAGCTGTCTGTTTATGGCGCTGGGTGCACTATTGCTCACCCAGCGCTCGGACAAGCCGGCCAACTTTAATCTGTCCCGGCCCATCGCCTTTTACACCACCTCGCTGATGGCGGTGGGCGCGCTCATAACCGTGCTCTCGCTCGGTGGCTATTACGTGCGTCTTTACGGCGGCAACTGGGGCACGGTGTTTTACAGCCTGCTGCTGGCCATAGCCGTGTTGGCAATTACCACCGTATTTATCTCCAGCCGCATCAGGGCCAAGTTGTCCGTGCTGATCAACAAGCACCTGTTTCGCTATAAATACGATTACCGCACTGAATGGCTGCGACTGATTAACTACCTGGCCCAGCCGGCCGAGGCTGGCGAGGTGAATCAACGGGTTTTCCACGCCGTCACCTCGGTTACCCATGCTCCCAGTGGCGCCATCTGGCTTAAAAAGCAGGGCTTTTACGAGCCGGTATTCCGCGCCAACTTGCCCAGTTTTGTCGAGCTGCAGGAGGAGCCGGTGGACAGCCCCTTTTGCCAGGCATTTTTGGAATCCGAATGGGTGTTTTTCCCCGATGGCGGCGACAACGAAGCCCTTAGCCAGCACAACGAGTTGCTGCCCGGCTGGGCACACAATATTCCCGACCTCTGGCTGCTGTTTCCGCTCATTGTCGGTGAAGAACTGGTAGGTTTTATCGCGCTGACCAAACCGCCCGGCGATGAAGCCCTGACCTGGGAAGACCTCGACCTGCTCAAAACCATGGGCCGTCAGATCGCCAGCTATCTCAAACGCCATCAACAGGCAGAGCAGATTGCCGAGGGTCGCCAGTTTGATACCTACAACAAACTGGTGGCCTTTATTATTCACGACCTCAACAATCTGATTGCGCAGCAGGCACTGGTGGTGCGCAATGCGGAAAAGCACAAAGGCAACCCGGCCTTTATTGAAGATGCCATATCCACTATCAGCAACTCGGTGGATCGCATGAACAACCTGTTGCGCAAACTGCGTCGCGATGAATCCGACCTGGTTAAACGCCTGTCGATCAGTGAAATTGTGCACCAGGCAATTAACGAGTGTCAGCGCAGCAGCCCCAAACTCAGCTACGAAATCGAGCCCACTCGCGCCACCCTGGATGCCGATCAGGTACGCCTGGTAATGACCCTGACCAACTTCATAAAAAATGCCCAGGAGGCC
>CBIMZH010000531.1:0-2582 GCA_966248255.1 uncultured Cellvibrio sp. | reverse complement strand
AGCATAATGCCCAAGCAGGGCTGTTTTGTGCGCTCGGTGGATATAGAAACCATCAGCCACTATTACGATGTGCGCATTATGCTGGAGGCCAGCGCAGTGGAATTGGCCTGCGACCATATGGAGGCCGATGCCCTGGATGCGCTGCAGGAGGACTGGACGGTCGAGCTGCTTGATGACGAGCTGGACATGGAGGAAATCAAGGCGCGCGAGGAGGCCTTTCATATAGGTATCGCCATAGGCAGCGGCAACCCGGTGCTGGCCAATTACCTGCGCGATGTAAACAACCATATTCGCATTATTCGTCGCCTGGGTTTTCCCGATCGCCAGACGGTAATAGAAACCTGCGAAGAACACTTTGCCATTTGCGAGCTGATTCGCGGCAAAAATAAATCCCAGGCGCGCAAGGCGATGACCAAACATATCCTTAAGAGCCAAGGGTTAGCGCGCAGCGTGACCCTGAGCCAGTTGCAGCAGGCGATTAAACGCCATAAAAATACCTAAAACTTGCAAACAATTTGTTAGCGGCGATTCCCTTCGCCGTTTACTTCTGCCGTAAAATGAATTGCCTTGGCAATCCTTCAACCTGGCAATACTTAAGCCTAGTAATACTTAAACCTAGTAATACTTTAATTGCGTCGCCTTGCCCCAAAACACGCGATAGGAAAAGAGTGTGTAGAGGATAATGGTGGGCAGCACTATGACCGCGCCGTACAAAATAAACATCAGCGATTCAGGCGCGCTGGCGGCCTGCCAGATGTCCAGTTGCCCAGGTACGACATAGGGGAAAAAACTGTAAGCCAGGCCGATAAAACAGAGCAGAAAAATTAATCCGGTGGCGACAAAAGGAATCCAGCAGCCGAGATCATTTTTATAGGGGAAGTGTTTTAAATAATACTCCACCACAATAAATAACACCGCGCAAAACAGCGGAATAATCAGCAGCAATAACACCCCGATTGAACCAAACCATTTGTTAAACACCAGGTCACTCACCAGCGGGTTGACGATAGATACCGCAATAATTCCCAGCGCCATAAACCAGCCACTGCGGCGCGCCCAGTTAGCCGCACGCGCCTGCAATTCGCCTTCGGTTTTCATCACCAGCCAGGCCGCACCTATAAACGAATAGCCAGCGGTTACACAAACCGCACTGAGCGCAGCAAAGCCATAGGCGGCAGGCGTGGCTTCAAAACCCATCACGTAAATACCGAGCATATAGCCCTGCGCCAGGGTGGCGAGCAGCGAGCCGATTTGAAAACTCTTGTCCCAGAGTTGCTTGTGATCTTCCGGCGCTTTTGCGCGAAAATCGAAAGCCACACCGCGCAGAATCAAACCGGCGAGCATCACCGTTACCGGCAAATACAGGTGATACAAAATATAGGAGTGGGCGCTGGGGAAGGCGATTAGCAGCAGGCCTATACCCAGCACCAGCCAGGTTTCATTGGCATCCCAAAAGGGGCCAATGCTGGCGATCATGGTATCGCGCTGCTGTTCATTGTCGCGCGGCAATAAAATGCCCACGCCCAGATCGTAACCGTCGAGCAGAGCATAGATAAAAAACGCCAGGCCCATCAGCCCGACAAAAATCACCGGCAGCCAAAAAGCCTGGCCGGTTAGCATAGTTACATCAGTCATCATCGGCTCCTTAGGCGTTGCTGTTAGTTTGTTGTTGATTTATCGATGGATGATTGAGAAGAGCATCTTGCAGAGTGCTAACTTCTTCGGGCTTATCAACCAATACAGATTTATTCGCCATCACGAACAAGGTGCGTACGTAAGCAAAAAGCAGCGCCGCATAAAGGCAGAGATAAATCGCCAGCGAAATACCGACATTGCTCGAGGGTAATTTGGTCACCGCATCGGCAGTGCTAAGCACGCCGGTTACCAGCCAGGGTTGGCGACCAATTTCGGTCACATACCAACCGGCAAGTGTGGCAACCCAGCCGGAAAAACTCATAGCCACCAACACTTTTAACATCAGCGGTGGCAGCTCGCCCTTGCGCCACAGCAGCCAGCTGCCCACCCAGGCCACGGCAAGCATAAGCACACCCATGGCAACCATTAACCTGAAGCCATAAAACAGCGGTTTTACCGGTGGGTGGGCATTGGGAAACTCATTCAAGCCTTTAATTTCGCCGTGAAAATCGTGAGTCAAAATCAAACTGGCGACGCCGGGTAATTGCACCGCGTATTTATTGCTTTGACTGGCTGGGTTGGGCACCGCAAAGAGCACCAGCGGCGCGGATTTTTCTGTGTGCCACACAGCTTCTACCGCAGCGATTTTAGCGGGCTGATGCTCCAGGCTGTTAAGCCCGTGCATATCGCCCAACACAATTTGCAGCGGAATTAAAATCGCCGCGGCATAAACGGCGACTTTTAAAGCGAGGCGCGGCGCCGGTTTGTGATCGCCTTTAAGCAGGCGATAGGCCGACAGGCCGGCAATTAAAAAAGCGGCGGTTAAGCCAGAGGCCACCAGCATATGGGCCAGGCGATAGGGCATGGAGGGGTTAAAAATAATTGCCAGCCAATCCACCGGGAAAGCTTTGAGTTTGTCACCTACCAAGCCCATTTCAAAACCCACC
>CBIMZH010000530.1:0-2595 GCA_966248255.1 uncultured Cellvibrio sp. | reverse complement strand
GTTAAGTATTTGTTTCAGTTGCAGGGCGAACGCAATGCCGCGGGCAATCCCGATTGGTTTAGCACCCATGGGCCAGCTACAGAGACGGCATTGGCACTGCAACAATTGCTCACTGCCGGTGCCGAGTTTGTCGGTTTTACCCTTACCGATGAACTCGCCTATAGCCTGCAGGGCGACAATAGCCACTATGGCAGTGCCGATAACCCGCGCCTGCCCGGCCATTACTCGGGCGGCTCTTCAAGCGGCAGCGCCGCCGCGGTTGCCGCTGGCCTTGCCGATATCGGCCTGGGCACAGATACCGGCGGTTCGATTCGCGTGCCCGCCAGCTACTGCGGCCTTTATGGTATTCGCCCCAGCCATGGCGCAGTTTCTGTTGCCGGCTTAATTGGCCTGGCGCCCTCCTTTGATACCGTCGGCTGGTTCTGCCGCGATGCGCAATTGCTGGAAAAAGTCGGCGAGCAACTGCTGCCAGCACAAACCACTGCGCCAGCAACGCAATTAATTATTTGCCCTGAGTTAATGGCCTTAGCAGCGCCCGAATGGCAAGCGGCTATGGCGAACTATTTAACGCAACTGCGCCCGCTGTTTGCGCAGGTCACAGAGGCACATCTGCCGCAGCAATTAGTTGATCAACTGGCAGAGTGCTTTCGCGTGTTGCAGGGCCGCGAAGTTTATCTGCAACATAAAGACTGGATCGCCAACAGCCAGCCGCGCCTGACCCCGGCCGTTGCCGAGCGTATGAAACTGGCGGCAGAGATTAGCGATGCCCAGGTTGCCGCTGCAGTTGAAACACAAAAAACCTGGCAGAGCGCATTGGCTAAATTACTGCCCGATGATCAAAGTGTTTTGCTGCTGCCAAGCACACCAACGACAGCACCCAAACGCGGTGGCGATGCCGCCAGCAATAATCAGCTGCGCCAGCAAACACTAAAACTCACCGCCGTCGCCGGTTTAAGCGGCAGCGTGCAAGTGCATCTGCCGGCGTTTAGTCTAGCGGAAGAGGGTTTGACCAAACCCTCCGGCTTTTCCCTGTTAATGCGTCCGCACAATGATTTAACGTTGTTGGCACTGGTGCGCCAGTTGGCAGCAAAAGGTATAGCGCCCAATGTCTAAAACTAGGCTAAACAACAAGGCCCAAATCGCTTTTAGCGCGCCCCATGCTGCCGCCACCCAGGCGGGTATGGAGGTGTTGCGCGCAGGTGGCTCAGCAGTGGAGGCCATGGTGGCCGCCGCTGCCGCTATCACTGTTGTTTACCCCCATATGAATTCCATTGGCGGTGACAGCTTTTGGCTGATCGATAACCCCGATGCAGACGCACCCATTGCCATAGATGCCTGCGGCCGCAGCGCCATGCACTTGCCCGATCAACTTTACAAAAGCGGCGCTATCGCCACTCGCGGCGGCGCCAGCTGTTTAACCCAGGCAGGCACTTTGCGCGGCTGGCAACTAGCGCTGGAGCTGGAGCAGAAAGCCCAGCGCAGCCTGCCCCTGTCGCACTTGCTCGCACCCGCAATTGAACTTGCTGAACAAGGTTTTAGCGTAAGCCACAGCCTCGCCGCCGCCAGCCAAAAGCTCTGGCAAGTGGAGGAGCGCAATACCGCTTTTCGCCACTGCTTTGAGCCCATGGGCCGACCACTGCAGCAGGGCGAAAAATTTACCAACCCGGATTTGGCCAACACCTTTAAGCAGCTTGCGCAAAAGGGGCTGGACGATTTTTTTAGCGGTGAATTGGCTGCGAAAATTAATCACAGCCTGAGCGAGGCTGGCAGTTGCTTAAGCAGCCATGATCTGGCCGCGACCCTCGCCACCCAAGTCCAACCATTGCACTTGGATATTGCTGGCGCTCGCCTGTTTAATTTGCCAGCGCCAACCCAGGGTGTGGCATCACTGCTGCTGTTAGGCATAGCCGACCGCCTGCGCGATCAGGCAAAAAGCGAAGCTGACCTGGTGCACCTGTTAGTGGAAGCCACCAAAAAAAGTTTCCACTGGCGCAACCAGCATTTAACTGACCCGGCAGCTATGACCCTGGATTGCCAGGCACTGCTCGATGGCGATTTTATTGCGCAAGCTGCCCAGCAAATTGCAATGAACCAAGCCAGCCCCTGGCCAGTGTGCGGCAAGCATGCCGATACCGTGTGGATGGGCGCGCGCGATTCTCGCGGGCAGATGGTGAGTTTTATTCAATCCATCTACTGGGAATTTGGCAGCGGCACCGCCATAGAGGGTTGCGGCTTTGTATGGAACAACCGCGGCCTGAGTTTTAGCCTGGACCCGGCGCAGATAAATTTTTTGCGCCCGGGCAAAAAACCTTTTCACACCCTCAACCCGGCGCTGGCGCGTTTTAGCGATGGCCGCCGCCTGGCTTACGGCACCATGGGCGGCGAAGGCCAGCCGCAAACCCAGGCGGCGATTTTTGCCCGCCATGTATGGCAGGGCCAGCCCTTGCAGCAAGCGATAGACGATGGCCGCTGGCTGCTGGGCCGCACCTGGGGCCTGGCCTCGGACAATTTGAAATTGGAAGCCAATCTGGCAACGCGGATTCAAGCGGAGTTAAGTGCGCGCGGTCATGTGTGCGAAACCGTTGCCGAGCTGAG
>CBIMZH010000529.1:0-2596 GCA_966248255.1 uncultured Cellvibrio sp. | reverse complement strand
AAATCGATACCGCCTTTATGCGCAAAAACTGGGAGTGGGAAGAAGTTAAACCCCAGGTGCACAAAATCTACCGCGACAAGGCCACCAACAATCATTTGATTCTCTTGTCCGAAGGTCGCCTGGTGAACCTGGGTAACGCCACTGGCCACCCCTCGCGCATTATGGATGGCTCTTTCGCCAACCAGGTGCTGGCGCAAATGTATCTGTACGAGCGCAAGTTTGCCGACCTGCCCGCCGCGCAAAAAGCCGAGCACCTCTATGTGCGCGTACTGCCGAAAAAACTCGACGAAGAAGTGGCCAAAGACATGGTTGAAGGCTTTGGTGGCGTAATCACCAAACTGACCCAACAGCAGGCGGAATATATTGACGTGCCGCTGGAAGGCCCGTTCAAGCCAGACAGCTACAAATATTAATTTTTGAAAACGTGCGCCGACTCAAGTCGGCGCCAGGATCACAAGATGAGCGATTCAACACCCAGACTAAGCTTTGAGTTTTTCCCGCCCAAAACTCCCGAGGGCAAGGAAAAACTGATTAAAGTGCGCGACGAGCTCAACCAGTTTGCGCCCGACTTTTTTTCGGTCACCTATGGCGCTGGCGGCTCCACCCGCGACAACACCAAAGGCCTGGTCACCAAATTTAAAGCCGATGGTATTAGTACTGCACCGCACCTGTCATTTGGCGGCGACGATGAAGACACCATTAAAGTGCTGCTGCAGGAATACAAAGATGCCGGTGTAGATCGCATAGTCGCCCTGCGCGGCGATATGCCTTCCGGTGTGGGCGGTGCCTATCAGTTGGTGTACGCGAATGAACTGGTGGCGTTTATTCGCAAACACTTTGGCGAGCACTTTCATTTGGAAGTGGCGGCCTATCCGGAAATTCATCCGCAAGCCAAAAGCTACAGCGATGATGTTGGCTATTTGAAGGGCAAGTTCGACGCTGGCGCCAACAGCGCCATTACCCAATACTTCTTTAACCCTGACTCTTATTTTTATTTTATCGAGCAGTGCGCGAAAGCCGGTATCAGCCAGCCGATTTACCCAGGCATTATGCCCATCATCAACTACAAAAACCTGACCCGTTTCTCCGACGCCTGCGGCGCCGAGATTCCACGCTGGTTGCGCAAGGCGCTGGAAAACTACGACGATGATGAAGCCAGCCTCAAAGCTTTTGGCGTAGACCTGGTGACCGAACTGTGTGAAGTCATGCTGGAAAACGATGCCCCCGGCCTGCACTTCTACACCATGAACCAGACAGAACCGACCGCACAAATCGTTAAAAACCTGGGGTTGATTCCAGCGGAATAATTTCTCGCGTTAATCTCCCAGCAAATAAAAAAGGTGGCCAGGCCACCTTTTTTATTTTACGTATAGCAAAGCAATAGTTTTAACGGCCACCACAGACATCAATCAGACTAGCAGTCAGATAGCTTGCCTCAGGCGATAACAACCAGAGTATTGTTTTAGCAATTTCCTCTGGTTCACCTGCTCGCTCCATAGGGATATTTGGCGCTATACGCGCGATGCGCCCTGGTTCGCCACTACGGGCGTGAATTTCCGTATTAATTATCCCTGGGCGAACAGCATTTACCCTTATCCCTTCCTTGACCACCTCTTTTGCCAAACCCAAGGTAAAGGTATCCAACGCTCCTTTACTTGCGGCATAGTCGATATACTCAAATGGTGAGCCATACTTGGCGGCGATTGAAGACACATTGACTATGACACCGCCGCGCCCGCCCTTTGCTAGCGACATACGCGCAACAGCTTCGCGGGCACAGATAATTGCCCCCACAACATTGACCGCAAAAAGTTTTTGCAACCAATCAGCATCCATTTGCGCCACTAGATTGCGGCGCAAAATACCTGCATTGTTTACCAAGGCGTCCAATCGACCAAAGCGCTCATCTATTTTCTTAAACAACGCAAGTATTTCTGTTTCTATAGCCAAATCCAGGCGCACAGCCAAACAGCTAGCACCTGATGCTTCGACTTGAGTCCGTACCGCTTGCGCTGCCTGTTCATCTGTTAAATAGGTAAATACGACATCATAGCCGCGAGCCGCTGCCAGCAACGCAGTAGCAGCACCTATTCCGCGACTGCCACCAGTGACAAGCATTAGAGGACGAGCCATAACATTTACTCCAAGCGACTTTAATTTTCCGATTTTTAGCCCAAAAAAAGCATATCGACAATAATTACTCAAACAGTGAAAAATTGGGTAATTGACCCCGCGCTTCAACTTCACTCGGATCACCCAGCTTTTTCACGCTAGCATCACTGCCGTCAAACACTGACCAATTGGACAAACCCTGCTGATTAGGATTTCCATATTTAGCAAAATTAGTCCAGTAACTAAGCATTTGCTCGGCCAGTAATTTATCTTGCGCACGCCAATGGCGCGGGTCCTGTTTTAACAAATTAAATACAAAAGGGATTTCCGCCCCGTGGCCTGCGTTGCAGCCGTAACCGCAGGGGGTTAAAGGCTCCGCGGGCGAATGGACATAATAATAGAGATAGGCATTTTGCCCCTGATTCTGCCTGTGCCAGCTGGCCCACTTCCACATGCGCCAGCCCCAGTAATCGCTGGTAAACCT
>CBIMZH010000528.1:0-2599 GCA_966248255.1 uncultured Cellvibrio sp. | reverse complement strand
TTTAGCTAAATTCAAGGCAAAAAATACCCCGGACTTGCCGGGGTATTTTTAGTTTACTGCGCGGCGCAATCAGTTGGGCGTAACGCGCAGGTTGTCTATCCAGGCCGCATCGGCGCCGTAGCTCACTGAACCATCTTTGTGATAGGTGAAGCGAATTTTATGGGTGCCTTGAGTCAAATTGAAACTGACCTGGGTCCAGCCGCCCTGAGTGCTGAGCTGCTGTGACAATTGGTCGTCCACATAGACTTGCAGATAATCGCAGCAGGATTCGCTCTCCAGATAGTAATTGAACGTCAGGGTGGCGGAACCAAAGAGCGCCTCCCACTCAATCGATGCGTTCTGGTAGTCAGCGATGGTCTGCGACTTGAGGCTGTAGCTGCCGTCCGAGGCTCGGTCGGCCGCTTGCGCCCAGCTTGCGTTAGCACCTGCTGTCATAGTCCAATCGACGAAGCTTCCCTCAAAGGATTGCGTGAAGTTAACAATTGCATCCGGCTTGCTGTTGCTGTCGGTAGGGTTGGTGAAATAGGTGAGAATTTCACTGCCGTCACTAAAGCCATCGCCATCTGTATCCTTTTTCAGTGGGTCAGTGTTGTGGGTAAGCAACTCTTCTGCATCCGTCAAACCATCTGCATCTGTATCTGCCAGGGTTGGGTTGGTGCCATAGGTGTTTACCTCATCGCCGTCCGTCAACAAATCGCCATCTGTGTCTGGATCTTGCGGATTGGTGTGCTGCGCATATTCCTCGGCAGCGCTCAGGTCATCGCTGTCGTTATCACTGCTGGCATCGCCGCTATCGTCTGGATCCAGGCTGTACTTGAGCTCCCACCAGTCGGGTATGGTATCGCTGTCGGTGTCCGGCTGTTGTACCGCCACTATGCGGCCAAGCGTAACTTCGGTGGTGCTGCTTAGCTCCATGTCTGGTGAATAGCGATAGAGATAGCCGGAGCTGCTGACGTAGAGATTGCCCTCATTGTCATAGCTCAGGCTCTGCGCGTAGTTGTCGAGCTGAATACTGCTTTCGAGCAGATGTTGCGCGTTATAGGTGAGCAGGTTGTATTGATATAACACCGTCAAACTGCCGCTGGGGCTCACCGCAAACCTCTCCATATAGGCAACACCAAAGCTCTGCAACACCTCGCCTGTATTCTGGTCCAGCTCAACAATGGTGGAGCCAATACCGGCGTAGAGATTGCCGCTGCTATCCACATTCACTGCGCTGTAAGACAGGCTGCCCAGGGCGCTGAAGCTGCCGTCGGCCAAATTAAATTTGACCAGGCCGCTCTGCACGCTGGAGCCGTAGGCGTAATACCCAAAAGCCAGATAGAGGTTGTTGTTGCTGTAGGCAATTTGCTGCAGGTTGCCCGAGATATTCGCCGCTGGCGTGTAGTAGCGCCATTCATAGGTGGTTAAATCGAGAATTCCCAGTTTGAGCGGGCTTCCCGAAAATACCGCAGCCACTTTATCTGTACCTATAGGTGTGACCATGCTGGCGTTGAGGTTTTGCTCGGGCAGGCTGGCCTTAAGGGTTTTAATCACCTGAACATTGCTATCGACAAAGCTGAGCGTGCCGTTATTGATCCCCAGGAGGAGCACGCCTGCATCAACCAGGCCTTGTGCCTCGGTCAATTGAATATTATCGATATAGACGTTACAGCCGTAGGAGTTGCTTTGAATGGCAACTTGATGGCGACCAAAGGGAATGACGCTGGTTAATTTGCGCCAGCCACTGGTCAGCTCGGTTGAACTGGCCTGGACAACGCCATCAATGACGATAGAGACAGTTGCCGAATAGCTGCAGTTGGTACTTGCCCAGAGGCTGATATCCGTGCTGCTAAAGAAGCCGCTGAATTCCAGGCTGGATGTACTGCCCGACTGCAGGCTGTAGCTGCCCTCCTGCGCGACTGTGTCGTCGATACTGGTGTAGCTGGTTTGGCTCGAGAGCGCCCAGCCACTGGGCAGTTGTTGGTCCTCAAATGAATAGCTGGCAAAGCCGTAAAGCGCGGGCATAGACAGGGCATTGTTGGGTTCAGTGTTTTCGCTGAACTCAAAGAAGTTATTGATCCCGTCACCATCGCTATCCAGGTTGCGGTCCCCTTCGTCCAAGGGGTCGAGGCCATAACTGACTTCCCAGCCATCGGTCATCTGGTCGCCATCGCTATCGGCCAGCGTTGGATTGGTGCCATAGGTATTTACCTCCTCGGCATCATCCAGGCCATCGTCGTCGCTGTCGCTGAGGTTTGGATCTGTCTGGTAATTAAACTCGTCCAGGTTACTCAGCGTATCGCTGTCGCTATCGTCACTGGCATCGCTTGGGTCCTGGGGATCTAACCCATTGGCTTTTTCCCACCAGTCGGGCATGCCGTCGTTGTCAGCATCACCGCTCAGGTTGATGGCGGTCAGGTTGCTTTCGTTGTAAATGTACAGGGCTTCATCCGGGCCGAGCGCCAGCTGGCCACCGCGATTGTAGGACCAGGCTAGGGCGCCAGTCTGGGCATCCAGGGCATAGGTGTAGTTGTCGCTGGCCACAAAGATGTGACTGAGGGTCACTATGATATTGCCCGACAGGCCTTCGCCGAATGATGGCGTCCAGGACCAGAGC
>CBIMZH010000527.1:0-2603 GCA_966248255.1 uncultured Cellvibrio sp. | reverse complement strand
ACGCCAAGTCTTTAAAGCGCGCCCACTGGGACATGGAATTAAACAGCACATGGTCGGCAACTTTTAAAATTTCAATTAAGTCGGATTCTTTATAGGCAGCCGAGTAACAGTGAACTTCACCGCCAAATTCTTCCCGGCCCAGGCGCGCCTCGTGCAAGCCACTGGCGCAGGTGCCCGATAGATACTGCTTAAACAAGGGGGCCAGGCTCCAGCAGGAAAACGCCTTAAGTGCACCCAACACTTTCGCGCCCGACTCGCGTTGCACTCTATTAAGCACCTGCAAATTGGCCTCCACTGCCGCCTTATCAATCACAAAACAAGGCGAAGGCACACGGGTGGGATCAAAGTGCTGAAAGGTTTTTAAATTGGGCATGGCTGGGTTCTTTTTAGCAATACAGATTTTTAAAGAGTCAAAATGAAAAACGAGCGGTTGGATAATTTTATCCAAGGCCGCTCGTTCTTTATCGGGAATGAATTAGGCTTTCATTACACCCGCATCTATCTCGACGATTTCCCAGGGCAGGCCGTATTTGTTCAGGTCTTCCATAAAGGGATCTGGATCAAACTGTTCCATATTCCACACGCCTGGTTTTTTCCACTTTCCTTCCAGAATCATCTTGGCGCCGATCATCGCAGGCACACCGGTGGTATAGGAAATCGCCTGGGATTTCACTTCGGCATAGCAGGCCTCGTGATCGCACACGTTATAAACGAACATGGATTTTGGCTGACCATCTTTAACGCCTTGCACCAAACAGCCGATACAGGTTTTGCCTTTGGTCAGAGGGCCCAGGCTCGCTGGGTCTGGCAGCAGCGCTTTAAGGAATTGCAGCGGAATAATTTCGCGGCCTTCAAACATAATGGGTTCTATGCCCGTCATGCCAACATTACCCAGCACCTCAAGGTGTTTGAGGTAGTTGTCGGAGAAGGTCATCCAGAAACGTGCTCGCTTGATCTCCGGGAAGTGTTTGGTGATGGACTCCAGCTCTTCGTGGTACATCATGTAGATTTTTTTCGGGCCGATTTCCGCGGGGAAATCAAACACACGATTTACCGACAGTGGATCTGTCTCTACCCAGTCACCGTTTTCCCAGAAGCGACCTTTGGCGGTAACTTCGCGGATATTAATTTCCGGGTTGAAATTAGTGGCAAACGGCTTGCCGTGATCACCGGCATTGCAGTCGATAATATCCAGGTAGTGAATTTCATCGAAGTGATGTTTTTTCAAATAGGCGGTGTACACATTGGTTACACCCGGGTCAAAACCCGAACCCAGCAATGCAGTTAAACCTGCTTCTTTAAATTTATCCTGATAAGCCCACTGCCAGGAATATTCAAACTTGGCAGTCTCTGGCGGCTCGTAGTTAGCCGTATCCAGATAGTCCACACCGGCTTCCAGACAGGCATCCATAATGTGCAGATCCTGGTAAGGCAGAGCCACGTTTACCACCAGATCTGGCTGTTCGGCTTTAATCAGCGCAACCAATTCAGGCACATTGTCAGCATCTACCTGCGCGGTTTTAATTGGGCGATTGAGTTGCGCGGCTATGGCTTTGCACTTGGATTCGGTGCGGCTGGCCAGGGTGATTTCGCTAAAGACTTCGGCGAGCTGCGCACATTTGTGCACAACAACACCGCTCACGCCACCGGCGCCAATAATAAGGACTTTTGCCATTTTAGAACTCCAAAAAATAGAAAAAGCTGGCTGCAAAAAAATGCGCAACCAAAGCGTTAAAATTTACTTTTCGTAATAGGTGTAACCGCGCAGACCTTCAGAATAGGCAGCAAGCATTTGCTGGCGATCAGCAACGCTGATCAGACCATCGCGAACAGCTTGCTCGGCGGTATGTCGGAATTGTTGGTAGAGCGCATTGGGTTCGTACTCCACATAACTGAGCACATCGGCAATGCTGTCGCCATGCAGCTCGTGGACAAAATCAATACTGCCATCATGATTGATACGCACGCTGGCGACATTGGTATCGCCAAACAAATTGTGCAAATCGCCCAGGGTTTCCTGGTAAGCACCTACCAAAAAGACGCCCAGATAATACTCTTCGCCCACTTTAACTGGATGCAGTGGCAGAGTTGAAGACTCACCTTCAGGCCCGGCAAATTTTTGTAACTTGCCGTCGCAGTCGCAGGTGAGGTCGGCAATAATGGCCTGACGCGTTGGCTGTTCATTCAAGCGGTGAATCGGCATAACCGGGAACACCTGCTGAATCGCCCAGGAGTCTGGCAGCGACTGGAAAACGCTGAAGTTGCCGTAATAGATATCGGCGATCTGCTGCTGCAGGGTTTCCAATTCCGGTGGTACCCGCTTCATTTGCGGCACCAGTGCAGCGACTTTTTGCATGCCCGCCCAGTAGATATTTTCACCCAGAGCGCGATGGCGCAGGCTGATATCCCCCGAGTGAAAGAGATCGCGGATTTTGTCGCGGTAATACAGCAGGTCGTTATAGGACTCCTGCAAATTGGCGGGCTTAATATCGCGCAAGGACCCCCAGAGATTTTCGATCATTTCATGACAGTCAGCAGGCAAGGCATCCAGAGGCTGAGTCGGCTCAAAGTGAGTGACATCGAGAATATTAAACAGCAGCACC
>CBIMZH010000526.1:0-2616 GCA_966248255.1 uncultured Cellvibrio sp. | reverse complement strand
CAATAGGCCTAGCGGTTAATACCGGTGCAAATACAGCACCTGGCAAATTAACGCCCGATCTACGCAGCGATTTAAAAGGCGCCCTACTAGGCCTACTGGCGCAACTTGCCAAAGAGCTGGGCACAACTGGCGCAGCAGCCAGCACTTACAACCAAAGCCTGGGCAGCTCTGCCGAGCTGGCCAAACTTATCGCGCAATTAGGTGGCAGCAATGCACCCGAATTAAGTATGAAGAACCTGCGCCAGCAGCTCATGCTGTTAATTCAACAACACACCCTGGGCAGCCTGGCCAAAATTCAATTGCAGCAGTTGCACTCACTTAACCACCTGGCGGACCAGGCCGATAGCGGCGCAACCCCAACGCAATCCTGGCAACTGGAACTGCCCGTTCGCCTGGGCCAGGATCTGCACCCATTGCAATTACACCTGCAAAGCCAGTGGCTAGAAGAAGCCGATGACCAGGGTAAAAATGAACGGAGTGGCAAGCGAACGCGTCAGTGGCAGGTAATGTTGAACTTTGATTTACCCGATGTAGGTCGCGTTTACGCCCAACTGATATTGGCGGGCGAAAATCTCTCTGCCAACTTTTGGGCCGATCGCACCAGCACCCTTGAAAAAGCCCGCGCTCGCTTGCAGATACTGCAAACCCAACTCGAGCAGCAGGGGCTCAAAATTAATCAACTTCTGTGCCTGCCGGGAACGCCAGCGCAACCCAAAATTTCGTTAGGCTACTCACTCGTGGATATCAAAACCTGATGATGGAAACAGACAAAGGCCAGCTGCAAAAAGCCGTCGCGCTTTTTTACGATGGCGTAAACGCCCCGCAGGTTACTGCCAAGGGTGCGGGTAAAATTGCTGAAGAAATTATTGCCATAGCCCAGGCGGAAGGTGTCCCCCTGTGTGACAACCCGTCACTGGTGGATTTACTGGTCAATTTGGAGCTGGGCGATGAAATTCCCGAAGCGCTTTATGTAGCTGTGGCTTGCATCATTGCCTTCGCCTATCAGCTGGAAGGGAAAACACCGGAGATGCCTACACCCGGGCGCTAGCACCCGGGGTCGGTATTATTGCTTGTTGCAAACGCTTGCGAATCAGCCGTTTTTATCGGCTTTTAGAATATCTTCAAACTCTTCTCTGGGCACTGGCTGGCTGGCATAGAAGCCCTGATAGAAGTGACAACCAAATCCGCGCAAAATCGCCAATTGCTCAGCCTCTTCCACACCTTCCGCAACCAGATCCATATCCAGTAGCTTGCCCATGGTGATGATGGTTTCCACCAGCACCCGATCGTTGCGGTCTTCGATAATATCGCGCACAAAACCCTTATCGATTTTAAGTGTGGTGACCGGCAAACGCTTGAGATAACTGATGGAGGAATAGCCGGTACCAAAGTCATCCAGAGAGAAGCTAATGCCCTGCTCACTCAAGGTGGACAGAGTGGCAATCGCATCTTCTACCCGCTGAATTACAATACCCTCGGTAATTTCCATATCCAAAGAGTCTTTGGGAATGGGGTATTTGGCCAGCGTGAGCAGAACATCCTCAACAAAGGCGGCGCGTCGGAATTGACGAGGACTGATGTTAATACTCAAACGCATCCCCGGCTGCCAGAGCCCCTCTTCCGACCAGAGGGTCAGGGTTTTACAGGCATCTTCCAACACCCACTGGCCCACATCGATAATCATGCCCGAGGTTTCCAGTACCGGAATAAAGTCCACCGGCGAAATCATCCCCTTGGTGGGGTGATTCCAGCGCAGTAAAGCCTCGGCGCCCACCACTCGACCGGTAAGCACATCCACTTTGGATTGGTAATAAAGCTCAAAATGCTGCTCATCCAGCGCGCGGTGCAGATCACCTTCCATCACCAATTGGCGACTGACCTTATCGGCCATTTCCTCGTTAAAGAATTCAATGGAATCGCGACCCTTTTCTTTAACCTGATACATAGCGGTATCGGCGTAACGCAACAGTTCGTGTACCGAATTGTTTTTGTCTGGATAAACCACAACACCCACGCTGCAGGTTACGCGCAGCTCCATGCTGTCGTAGACATAGGGCTGGGAAATAATGCCGCGAATTTTTTCACTGATCTCACCCGCGCGCAGCGCTGCGGTTTCCATGTCCTGATCGAGCACGGTTAACACCACAACAAATTCGTCACCGCTCAAACGCGCCACCAGATCCTCTTCGCGCACCGACTGCTGCAAGCGTGTCGCCACCACCTCCAGCACCTTATCGCCCACCGGGTGACCGAGGGAGTCATTGATATTTTTAAACTGATCCAGGTCGATAAACAGCACAGCGCCATAGTAGCCATGGCGCTCGGCGCGGCGCAGCTCGTGCTCCAGTCGCTCTACCAATTGCAGGCGGTTGGGCAAACCTGTGAGCGCATCGTGGTGCGCCATAAACTCCATTTTGGCCTGGGCATTTTTGCGCTCGGTAATGTCCACCGACACGATCAAAGCCACTTTTTCGTCGTAAAACGCCAGGGGCATTATGTGCGTCTGCAGGAACAGCTGTTTGCCCGTCGCGGTAATAAATCGCTCTTCAATAACATCCAGCTCTTCATTACCGCGGATCACGCGGTAATCGTGTTGCAGCATGGTATCTATGACAA
>CBIMZH010000525.1:0-2631 GCA_966248255.1 uncultured Cellvibrio sp. | reverse complement strand
AGTCCTACCCCCGAAGCCAAAGACCTGATGATTGGTATGAGCGCTAAGGAGACGGAGGAAAAGCATACCGAGGCCACCCTGCGCGAAAGCCACGCCCTGCGCCCGCAGTTTTGGCAGCAGACGCTGGATGCCTTCCGCAACAGTGGCTGTACGCTCTACAACAATATCAGCCCCGCCAAAGACCATTGGCTAAGCGCCGGCTCAGGTTTAAGTGGCTGCCCCTATAGCCTTATATTTGGCAAACACGAAATCCGCGTGGAGCTATGGCTGGCCAGGCCCAGCCAGCAGGAAAACAAGCAACTCTACAACCGATTGCTCAGTGAGCGCACAGCCATAGACGCCGCCTTCGGCCAGAGCCTCGAATGGCTGGAGCTGCCCACTAAAAAGTCCTCGCGCATCCAATTTAGCCGCGAGCTGGACGGCTACAACAAAGACAACTGGCCAGAGATGATCAGCTGGCTGATAGAGCATATGATCAAACTGGAAAAAGCCTTGAAGAAGCCATTGGCCGATGCGGCCAAGGACTTAAGGCAAGCCATCTAATACAAAGGAAAACCATGGCTAAAACCTATCGCCCTCCCTATACCCTCACTAGCGACATAGTCTCGCTGGTGGCCGCTATTGCCGAGCAGGTTGGGCGCTTAAGTGCATTGCAAGACCAGGGCATGGATTTACGCCTGCGCCGTATTAACCGCATCCGCACCGTAACCGGCTCTTTGGCTATTGAAGGCAATACCCTTTCTGAAGAGCAAATTACCGCCCTGCTTAACGGTAAAACGGTGCTGGCACCGCCCAGAGAACTACAAGAAGCGCGCAACGCACTGGCTGTTTATGAACAACTGCCGGAATGGGATGGAACCAGAGAGTCGGATTTGCTGGCGGCGCACAAAGTATTAATGTTGGGTTTGCTGGATAACCCCGGCAGCTACCGCCGGGGTGGCGTTGGCGTAATGGCAGGTGACAAGGTGTTGCATATGGCTCCCCCTGCAAACCGTGTAGCCCCTTTAATGAAGCAACTATTTGGCTGGTTAAAAGCCACCACCGAGCACCCATTAATCGCAAGCGCTGTATTCCACTACGAATTCGAATTTATCCACCCCTTTGCCGACGGTAATGGCCGCATGGGGCGATTATGGCAAACCCTGTTACTGTCGCACTGGCAGCCCGCGTTTGCATGGCTACCCGTGGAGAGCCTGGTTCACCAACAACAAGCCGCCTATTACCGTGCGATTAACCAAAGCACTCAAGCGGCCGATTGCGCCCCGTTTATTCAGTTTATGCTGACCTGCATTTACGATGCACTGCAATCAAACGCCCCCATAAACGCCCCTATAAACGCCCCTATAAATCCAGCAGGGTTAAAAACGGGCGAAGCGATTTTGCAGCTGATTGCCGCCAATAAAGCAATCACTCGCCAACAAATGGCGGAACAATTAAATAAAGATTTACGCACCATTAGCCGAGCTATTCGGCAACTTCAAGATGCAGGCAAATTACAACGTATAGGCCCCAACAAAACCGGCCACTGGGAGATTATTGAATGATCACAGAAGATCAATTGGAACAACTTTGCCTGAGCTGGTTTAAAGAGATCGGCTACGACTATGTGTGCGGTTACGATATAGCGCCAGACGCAAGTGCACCGGAACGGAGTGATTTTCGCCAATTAATACTTACTGGCCGTTTGCTTACGCAATTGCAAAAGATTAATCCGCACATTCCAAAGGCAACCCTGGAACAGGTAATCCAGCAAATCGCCAAACCGGAATCACCGGTACTGATAAAAAATAACAAACAGTTCCACCAGTATTTGCAGGAAGGCGTAAAGGTGGACTTTAAGCTTAACGGCGAAGACAAAACCGACTATGTGCAGCTGATCGATTTTGGCAAACCAGGCAACAACCAGTTTTTAGTGGTTAACCAGTTTTCTATTCTGGGCAGCAAAAACCACCGCCGCCCAGACATTATTGTGTTTATCAATGGCCTGCCCTTGGCGGTGATCGAACTTAAAAACCCGGCAGACCAAAACGCCGATATCTGGCAAGCCTTCCAGCAATTGCAAACCTACAAGGATGAAATTTCCGATTTATTCGTATTTAACCAGGCGCTAGTGGTGAGCGATGGCCTGGACGCGCGGGTGGGTTCGCTTACCGCCGACAAGGAGCGCTTTTTACCCTGGCGGGTAGTGAAAAACGAAAATGACAAGCCGCTGTTTGAATACCGGCTGGAAATCCTGGTGAAAGGATTTTTTAACCCGGAATTGTTTTTGGATTACATCCACCACTTTATTTTGTTTGAGACAGACGGCGACAAGCTGATTAAAAAAATTGCCGGTTATCACCAGTTCCACGCGGTGCGCGAAGCCGTGCGCGCCACAGTCGTAGCTGCCTCTCGCCCGGGAATCCATGACTTAAAAGAACCCCGCGCTAACTATGCCGACAAGGTGGTTGCCGGTTCCGGCAAGGCCGGTGTGGTTTGGCATACCCAGGGGTCGGGCAAGTCTATCTCCATGGTGTGTTACGCCGGTAAGTTGCTCGCCCAGCCAGAGATGAACAACCCTACTCTGGTGATTGTGACTGATCGCAATGATCTGGATGGCCAACTGTTCAACACCTTTAAAATGGCAGCCGA
>CBIMZH010000524.1:0-2638 GCA_966248255.1 uncultured Cellvibrio sp. | reverse complement strand
GCCATAGACAGTGAACATCAGGTCACGGGTCGCGTACGTCAAGTGTCGCCAACACTGGCCAGGGATTCGCGCATGGCCCTGGCCTACGTAGAGATTCCTACAGATTCCGGCGCTCAGGCTGGGGCCTATGCCTCTGGCGAAATACAACTGGGTAACAAGCCTGCGCTTTCGCTGCCAGCATCCGCCATTACCTGGCGCGATGGTCGCAGCCTGGTATTTATCCTGCGCGATGAGCGCGTGGCGGAAACTCCGGTTGTTTGCGGGCGCACATCTGACGACCGAATTGAAATTGTGTCCGGTCTGGATGCAAGCGCCCAGGTAGTCGCCAGCGGCGGCGCCTTTTTACACGATGGCGACCTGATAAGGCTAAGCAACTAAGCCTTCAACTTATTAGCCATTCGTTTTTCGTTATCAGGTTTCATACATTATGAATATTTCTGCATGGTCTATACGCCACCCAGTACCCGCGCTGCTGCTTTTTGCCCTGCTCACCCTGGCCGGATTATTTGGCTTTCGCCATATGGGCATACAAAATTTTCCCGACATAGACTTCCCTATGGTCAGCGTGGTGGCCACGCTTGAAGGCGCATCACCCAGTCAGCTAGAAACTGATGTCGCGCGCAAGTTGGAAAACCAGATTGCCACTATTGATCAAATCAAACATATCAATACCACCATCACCCAGGGCACGGTAAGTATCCTGATTGAGTTCGAGCTGGAAAAAAATGGCGATGAAGCGCTCAATCAAATTCGCAATGCCATAGATGTTGTGCGCCCGGAACTGCCTGGCGACCTGCAACCACCAATGGTATCCAAAATTAATACCGCGGGTGACGCTTTCGCCACCTATACCCTCAGCGCCGACAATATGAGCGAAGAGGCGCTCTCCTGGTTTATTGACTATCAAGTAGATAAAAAACTGCGCACCGCACCAGGTGTAGGCAAGGTTCAGCGCATTGGTGGTGTCGAGCGCGAGATCAGCGTGTTTCTGGACCCAAACAAAATAAATAACCTGGATGTTAGCCCCCAGACTATTGCCACTCAATTAACTCAGGTCCAAAAAAACTATTCCGCAGGCGATGGCCGTCTGCTTCAGCAAAACCAGAGCATTCGAGCTTTGGGGTCGGTGAAGAATGCCAGTGAATTGGCTGATCTGGTCATTCCCATTAGCGAAAGTCGCCAGCGTAAACTGAGCGATATAGCGCGGATTAACGATGGCATTGCCGAGCGCAGCTCTATTGCCTTGCTCGACGGCAAGCAAGTGATTGCCTTTCAAATTACCCGCACCAAGGGCGCAAGTGAACTGGCAGTTGCCACTGCGGTGGAAGAGAAAATTGGCGAACTCAGCCGGGATTACCCGAACATTCATTTTGCCAAAGCCTATGACACTATTGCTCCGGTAAAAGAGAACTATCACGGCTCCATGAATATGCTCTATGAAGGGGCCATTCTGGCAATTCTGGTGGTGTTTTGGTTTTTAAAAGATTGGCGCGCGACTCTGGTATCAGCGGCCGCCCTGCCCTTGTCCATCATCCCCACCTTTGCCGCCATGTATTTTCTCGGTTTCAGTATTAACCTGCTGACCCTGCTGTCACTTGCGCTAGTGGTGGGAATTTTGGTGGATGACGCCATTGTTGAGGTGGAAAATATTATGCGCCACCTGCGCATGGGTAAATCGCCCATGCAAGCGGCCATGGAAGCTGCCGACGAAATTGGCCTGGCGGTAGTAGCTACTACATTTACTTTGGTGGCGGTATTTTTACCCACCGCATTTATGTCCGGTGTTGCCGGAAAATTTTTCAAACAGTTCGGCCTAACCGCTGCGGTTGCCGTGTTGGTTTCGCTGCTGGTGGCGCGCCTGCTAACACCTATGATGGCAGCCTATATTCTGCATCGCTCGCAACACCAGGAGCAGGATGGCAAGCTGATGCGCAGTTACTTAAAACTGGCCGCCTGGTGCCAGGCACACAGACGCAAAACTCTGTTAGCGGCATTGGCGTTTTTTGTAATTTCACTGGCTATAGTGCCGCTGCTGCCCACAGGTTTTGTTCCCGCTGCAGATCAAGCGCAAACACGAGTTACTCTGGAGCTCCCACCTGGCAGCCGCCTGGAGGATACGCTACAAAAAACCCAGCAAGCTGTCGCTTTGTTGCAGCAATTGCCTGATGTAAAAGGCCTGTTTGCCTCAGTGGGTTCTGCATCCAGCGGTGGCAGCAGCCCGGGGCAAAGTGGCAGCATGTCCGATCAACGTATAGCCACACTTACATTAACATTGAGCAAACGCACCGAGCGCCCCTATCACCAAAGCCAGGTTGAAGCGCAGATACGCCGCCAACTGGAGGCCATTAGCGGCGTTCGCGTCAGTGTCGGCGGAACCAATTCGGGCGAATCGCTGCAAATTACCCTGGCTGGCGATGAACCCCAATCGCTTTATGAGGCAACGCGCATGGTCGAGCAGGAGTTGCGATCAACACCAGGCCTGGGTTCGATTACTTCCGGACTAAGCCTGGAGCGCCCGGAGATTCGCATTACACCCAACTATGCCAAAGCCGCTGAACTGGGAATCACCAGTGCGCAATTGGCCAATTTAGTCAGGTTTGCCACCTTTGGTGACTACGCACAAAACCTGGCCAAATTG
>CBIMZH010000523.1:0-2638 GCA_966248255.1 uncultured Cellvibrio sp. | reverse complement strand
AGGTGTAGCACCGTATACACCACCGGCATCCAAGCCCAAATCTTCCGCTTCTATACTGCGCCCCGGCTGCAAAATTAATGCGCGCTGCATAATGTTATCCAGCTCGCGCACATTGCCTGGCCAGGGGTAAGCCATTAGCAATTGCCTGGCCGACATGGACAGGTTTACGCCGCGACGATTTTGTTTGTGCGCGTGTTTGTTTAACAGCCGCTCCGCCAGCGGCACTATATCTTCAATGCGATCGCGCAGTGGTGCCCACTGCAGGGGCAGCACACTCAAACGGTAATACAAGTCTTCACGGAATTTACCTGCAACAACTTCGCTGCGCATATCGCGGTTGGAGGTGGCAATTACACGCACATCCAACTTAATAGTTTTGCGCCCACCCAGGCGCTCTACTTCGCGCTCTTGCAGTACGCGTAATAATTTCGCCTGCAGGCCTATATCCATCTCCGAAATTTCATCGAGCAACAGGGTACCGCCATTGGCCTGCTCAAATTTACCTGGGCTAGATGTGTGAGCACCGGTATAGGCCCCCTTTTCGTGACCAAAGAGCATGGCTTCCAACATATTTTCAGGAATAGCGGCGCAGTTGATTGCAATAAACGGTTGATTGCGACGCGGCGAGTGATCGTGAATAAAACGCGCCAGCACCTCTTTACCTGTACCCGACTCACCAACAATTAATACGGTGGATTCCGATTGAGCCACGCGCTTGGCCAATTGCAGCAACTGACGACTGGAGGGCGCTTCAGCGACTGGCTCATCACCGGCAATTTGCGCCACACCCATATGCCGCGCCAGGGTTTCCACCAGAGTTTGCGGAGCAAAGGGTTTGACCAGATAATCCACTGCGCCCTGCTTCATCGCATCAACAGATTCTTTAATGCTGGCATAGGCAGTAATCAACAACAGCGGGATTTGCGGATACTCCTGCTTAACAATTTTAAGCAGCTCGTGACCGCTCATTCCGCCCATATTCACATCGGACACAATCATCTGAATATCGTTTTGCACCGCCAGCTGGCGCAGCGCATCTTCGGCGCTGGCCACGGCAACCACGCCATACTCGGCCAGCTGAAGGGTGTCACACAGGGCTTCGCGCAGACTGTTATCGTCTTCCACTACCAGGACCTTGGCGCCAACGGCGATATCGTCATTTTTTAATGCAAGTGCCATGGACTATCTCCTAGGAATTAAACTGCGCAAAAGGCAGAAGCAAGCTGGCGCAGGTGCCCTGCCCCGGCTTGGAATTAAGTACAAATTTTCCGTGGTGCGCGCGCGCTACCGCCTGTACCACACTCAGGCCCAGGCCAGTACCCTGGGCTTTCGTGGTAACAAACAATTCGCCCGCATTCGCCAGCTGCTCCGGGGTCATGCCCGGGCCTTTATCGCAAACGCGAATCCACAACTGAGGGGTTTCGCCTGCCAGCTTGGGGTTGTTTAAGGCGTGGGGATAAAGATTGAATTCGATGCGCAGCTTGGCTTGGCGCTCTACCGCCTGGATGCTGTTATTAACCAGATTGAGCAAGGCGCCAATCAGGGCCTCGCGGTTACATTGAATGTATTGCTCGCGCGCGTGAATGTGCCACTCGCAGCTGGAGTCGCTGGTGAGCAGCGGCACTTCCATGGCTTCGGACAATTCCGCCTGGAGTTCCGCCACGCTGATTACATCGTTAAGGGGCATTTCGCCTTTAACGTAAAACAGCATGTCCTGCACCTGGCGCTCTATGTTGTGCAGGCGGCCGAGAATTTTTTCGGAAAACTGCTGACGGCGCACCTCATCCAACTTGCCCGACACCAGATGGCCAGCGTAGAGCATGGCCGAGGACAGAGGCGTGCGAATCTGGTGAGCCAGCGCGCTCATCATTTTGCCCAGTGCCGAGAGACGCTCGTGGCGGCTCAGCTCGCTTTGCAGGCGACGGGTTTCAGTCATATCGGTGAGCAAAATAATCTGGCCATCCTCGCCCAGGTTGCGGGTTTGGATGCTGACACGACGACCGTCCTTAAGTGACACCTCATGGCCATCGTCCTGGCGCGGAGCAAAACTGCGCGCAATGACCTGACGCCAGACTTCACCCTGCAGCGGTTCACCCAGCAGCGCCCTGGCGGCGGGGTTGCATTCGGATACGCAACCGCGGGAATCCAACACCACTACGCCACCGGGCAAAAAATTGAGCAGGTTCGCCAGGCGATTGGCCAGCTGTTCTTTTTCCGCCAGCTCGCGAATGCGCTGATCGGCAACATGGGTTAGTTCATCACTCAGCTCGGCTACGCGGCTTTCCAGCAGCTGGTAGGAGTCGGCCAGCTGTTGCGACATTTGGTTAAAAAGCGACAGCGACTTGGCCTCGTCCTGGCTCTCACCCTGGGCGGAAGCCTTACCCGGTAATAGGCTTAAGCGGCCGAGACCGTCACGTTTTTGCGCTTTCAAGAGTGGTGTCACAACTTGCGTCATATCTACCTCGTGTGTGTGGCATTTCCCGTGAGTGTCAACAAATCAACACTCCAACTGAGAAACTGCTCGTCTTAAGGTAGTATTTGCAATCGCAATGCCAAAACTTTTTTATGTTATTTATCAATAGCTTATAGATATACAGCTATCGCAAAAGTCAAACTATTGGCTTTTAAGGTATCTGCC
>CBIMZH010000522.1:0-2639 GCA_966248255.1 uncultured Cellvibrio sp. | reverse complement strand
GTTGGGGCTGGGAAAACAACCAGAGCTGTATAGCGCCCAGTACCTGCAACGCTCAGTAAGTTAAATCCGGCAGCATGCACTGACGTTAAGGGCCCCTAGGGGCCCTTTTTATAGCTCCAGGCCCGCTTCGCCATTACAAGCGCTTAAGCTGACGACACCACTGGCAAAACGCTCGGCGAGAAAATCGATAAACAGGCGCACCTTGGGCGCCAGATGGCGCTGCTGCGGGTAGACCACCCAGATGCCCATTTCCGGGTAGTAAAACTCATCCAGCACCGACACCAGGCGACCGCTGGCGAGATGGGCATCCACGTAATAGTCCGGCAGCTGCGCCAGGCCCAGGCCTTTAAGCGCCGCATCCAGCAGCGCCGGGCCAGAGTTGGCCTGCCAGTTGCCACGCACCTGCAAATCCTTGCGCAGGCCGTTGTGGCTGAGCAGCCAGTAGCCGCGGCTGCCGAGCAGGCAATTGTGTCGCTCCAGATCGGTAAGCGTCTGCGGCGCCGCTACCCGCGCCAGGTACTCGGGCGAGGCCACTATGTACTCGCGCCTGTCGCAGAGGCGCTTGGCCACCAGGGTGGACTCGCGCAGCACGCCCATGCGCACCCCCAGGTCAAAGCCCTCTTCGACCAGGTCTACCTGGCGGTTACTGAAGTACATACTCACTTTCACCTGGGGGTAGCGCAGCTGAAAGTCGTTAACCATAGGCGCTATATAGTTGTCGCCAAAGGTGGCTGGCGCGGTGATTTTAAGTAGACCTGCGGGCAAGCCCTGATGCTGGTGCAGCTGCGCCTCGGCATCGCGCACCCCATCAAACAGCTGACGGCAACTTTGGTAGTAAATACTGCCCGCCTCGGTCAGGCTGATCTGGCGGGTGGTGCGATACACCAACTGGGTGCCCAGCTGCTGCTCCAGCTGGCCAATCAAGCGGCTGATATGGGAGCTGGACACCTGCAGCTCCCGCGCCGCGCCAATAAAACTGCCCTGACGAATCACCTCGATAAAGGCTTCAACCCGCTCCCAATGACGCACACCTACCTCCGGGCCAAGCCCAATTAAATGATTATTGCTGTATAGCAACAATTAAGTACATTTTAAGGCACTTATTGCAATTGAGAAGCAAGTCTAAAATTTTACCCCCATAAAAAGCTCTATCAACCGCCCTATTGGTACCTGCTGGTACAACTCAGAGGAGATGTTATGAAATCCCGCGCCGCTATTGCCCTGGCCCCAGGTAAACCCCTGGAATTGGTCGAAATTGATGTTGAAGGCCCCAAAAAGGGCGAAGTTCTGGTGCGTATAGTGGCCACCAGTGTCTGTCATACCGATGCCTTCACCCTGTCGGGCGCCGACCCTGAAGGCTTGTTCCCCGCCATTCTCGGCCACGAAGGTGCCGGTATTGTCGAAGCCGTGGGCGAAGGTGTGACCAGTGTTGCCGTGGGCGACCATGTGATCCCGCTGTACACCGCCGAATGCCGCCAGTGCAAATTCTGCCTGTCGGGCAAAACCAACCTGTGCAGCTCGGTGCGCGCCACCCAGGGCAAGGGTTTGATGCCCGATGGCACCAGCCGCTTCTCGCTCGAAGGCAAGCCGGTATTCCACTATATGGGCACCTCGACTTTCTCCGAGTACACAGTGCTACCGGAAGTGTCCCTGGCCAAGGTATCCAAGTCCGCTCCCCTGGATAAAATCTGCCTGCTCGGCTGCGGTGTCACCACCGGTATAGGCGCGGTACTTAACACCGCCAAAGTCACCCCCGATTCCACTGTTGCCGTATTTGGCCTGGGCGCTATTGGCCTGGCGGTGATTCAGGGCGCGGTTATGGCCAAGGCCAAGCGCATCATTGCCATAGATGTGAACGAAGATAAGTTCGCCCTGGCGCGCGAGTTTGGCGCCACCGACTTTGTTAACCCGAAAAACTACGGCAAGCCCATTCAGGACGTGATTGTGGATATGACCGATGGCGGCGTGGACTACTCCTTTGAGTGCATAGGCAATGTCAATGTAATGCGCTCGGCGCTGGAGTGCTGCCACAAGGGCTGGGGCGAATCCATCATCATTGGTGTGGCCGGTGCCGGTCAGGAGATATCCACTCGCCCCTTCCAGCTGGTGACCGGTCGCGTCTGGCGCGGCTCCGCCTTTGGCGGGGTTAAAGGCCGCACCGAGCTGCCGGTGTATGTGGATGGCTATATGAATGGCGATATCAAAATTGACCCTTTCATCACCCACAATATGAAGTTTGAGCAAATCAACGAAGCCTTTGACCTGCTCCACGCTGGCAAAAGCATTCGCACCGTACTCCACTTCTAAGGCCTGTCTGGGGAATTACTCATGTCGTCGCTCACCCTGGTCTCCGCCACCAAAAGCTTTGGCGGCTGGCTAAAACGCTACAAGCACAGCTCCAGCAGCCTTAAGTGCGAGATGATTTTCGCCATCTACCTGCCACCGCAAGCCGAACAGGGGCCTGTGCCCTTGCTCTGGTGGCTGTCCGGCCTTACCTGCACTGACGAAAACTTTATGCAGAAGGCCGGCGCCCAGCGCAAAGCGGCGGAACTGGGTATAGCCATAGTCTGCCCGGACACCAGCCCGCGCGGGCTGGACCTGCCCGGTGAGCACGACAGCTACGACTTTGGCAGCGGCGC
>CBIMZH010000521.1:0-2643 GCA_966248255.1 uncultured Cellvibrio sp. | reverse complement strand
TTTTTGGTGGACCAGAAAGATTCAACCAAATCCATCTTCACAGTGACCGGCTTCAGCTTTGCCGGTCGCGGCCAGAACGCCGCCATCGGTTTTGTCAGCCTCAAGCCCTGGGATGAGCGCACCGAGGCCAGCCAGCATGTTAAAGCTGTGGCGGGCAAGGCTATGGGTTACTTCTCCACCATTAAAGAGGCCATGGTTTTTGCCTTTGCCCCACCGGCGGTACTGGAGCTGGGCACCGCCAATGGTTTTAACCTCTTCCTGCAGGATCGCGCTGGCCTGGGCCATGAAGCCCTGATAGCCGCACGCAACCAACTGCTGGGGATGGCCGCCAAAGAGCCATCACTTGCCGCTGTGCGCCCTAACGGTCAGGAGGACACGCCCCAATTAAAACTGGATGTGGATCTGGCTAAAGCTGGCGCCCTGGGCCTGTCGCAAGCCGATATCAACACCACCCTGAGCACCGCCTGGGGCGGCAGCTATGTAAATGACTTTATCGATAAAGGCCGGGTAAAACGTGTATTCCTCATGGGTGATGCCATAGACCGCATGCTGCCGGGAGACCTGGGCATGTGGTATGTGCGCAACATAGACGGCGAGATGGTGCCCTTCTCCGCCTTTGCCAGCACCCACTGGATTTACGACTCACCTCGCCTGGAACGCTATAACGGCATCCCAGCGGTCGAAATTCAGGGTGCGGCCGCTCCCGGCTTCAGTACCGGCGAAGCTATGGCCACCATGGAAAAACTGGTTGCGCAGTTACCACCGGGTATTGGCTTTGAATGGACTGGCATGTCCTTCCAGGAGCGCCTGACCGGTGGCCAGGCACCTATGCTCTACGCGCTGTCGCTGCTGGTGGTATTCCTCTGCCTGGCAGCACTTTACGAAAGCTGGTCAATTCCTGCGGCGGTGATGCTGGTAGTACCCCTGGGTATTCTGGGTGCGGTAGTCGCAGCGCAATTGGCGCGCCTGTCTAACGACGTCTACTTCCAGGTGGCGCTGCTCACCACCATGGGCCTGGCCGCGAAAAACGCCATTCTAATTGTGGAGTTTGCACTGCACCGCATGGAGAACCATCAAATGTCATTGGCGGAGGCATCCATAGAAGCCATCCGCTTGCGCTTGCGCCCGATCATGATGACCTCTATGGCGTTTATCTGCGGCGTTATCCCCCTGGCTATTGATACAGGCGCAGGCTCAGGTGCGCAAAACGAATTAGGTATAGGCGTGGTAGGCGGCATGCTCACCTCCGCTGGCCTGGCGATTTTGTTTGTGCCGCTGTTCTTTGTGGTAGTGCGCAAACGCTTCCCCGGCCGCAGCCGCGTAGTGGCCAAGGAAGACTAGCAAAGACTTAGCAACCCCTTAGCCCGTCGTTGTTTGGCGGGCTTTTTTTAATGTCCATCCATTACAAAAATTGCCATGACCAAACCGCAAAAAAAGTTTGCCGACCCGGCACTTGCACAAGCCAGACGCACGCAAGTATTAGATGCAGCCGCCGATTGCTTTAGACGCAAGGGCTACCACGGCGCTGGCATGGCCGAAATCTCCAAAACTGCTGGCATGAGCGCAGGCCATATTTACAACTACTTCGCCAGCAAAGAGGCCATCATCGAAGCCATTATTCAGCGCGATATGGACGAAATGTTTTCGGTCTTCAACCGCTTTGAAAATGATCCCGATGATTTATTGAATGTATTAGTGAATGGCGCCGATGAAGGCGTGGAAAAGAATCTCGACCCAGCGCGCAGCGCCCTGCAATTAGAAATGCTCGCCGAAGCCGCACGCAACCCCAAAATTGCCGCCATGCTGCAAGCCTCTGATCAGCAATCCCGCGCGCGCATGCGCGAATTGCTTACCGGCCCGCGCAGTGCGCAGCAGAATTGCAGCGAAGAGGACATCGAAGGCTGTATTGAAGTCTTGTATTCAGTATTCGGCGGTCTACTGGGGCGCTCGGTACTCAACCCAGGTCTAAACAAAACTCGTTTGTTAAATGCACTGCGCCCCACCCTGCGCTTTTTGCTTGGCCCCAAACACGCCTGAGTCACCCTCTCGCCCTTGTCTATTCAGGATGAGGGCAATTTAAAAAGCCCTCATACCCTACCCGAGCTCAACAATCGCTCTCGCAACTTAGCATTCAAAACCAGCACAAACTCAGACTGGATCACTGTACAAAAAAGCCCTAGCCAGTAAACTCTCCGCTTCAATAATCCTATGCGCCAAGGAGGCCCTAGTGATCCGTATTGTGACCAAAGCACCCGGCGGCCAGGCCTACGAAATTACCGACCGCCGCAACTCGCCCCGTTCATCCTGCGCCCAGCGTTTTCGCGGCGACGCCTGGCTTACCAACAATCTGATTAAAAAATTCGCCCTGCAAACTGATCAGTGGCTGCGTCTGATTACTCAAGCGACGGGAAACGCGCCGCGCTTCACCAGCAGCCACTCAGCTGAAATCTATGAGGCCGCCACTCAAGCCGTCCTGCGCGGCGACCTGGCCATTTACAAACTGCCCAGGCTGAATACCGCCACAGGCATCAGAGGCACCAACTCCAAAAATCTCGGTCTGATCTTTTTACACGGCCCTAATGCTCACGCCGGCACAGATCTGGAACCCGAAGCAATCGCCAACACCCAGGAAGCCAAAGCGCT
>CBIMZH010000520.1:0-2645 GCA_966248255.1 uncultured Cellvibrio sp. | reverse complement strand
TTACAACTTCTACACAGATACTATCCATGTGTATGAGCAGGGCATGGGCCACACTATTCCAGATGACATCCAAATTAAGGGCCTGGACAGCGACGAGGCCACCAAATTTATGGGTGCCTACGCCAGCGATTTCCGCGAGCAAATCGAATTTGTACGCGCCGCCACTCACGAATTTGATATGGATGAATATCTCGCCGGGCGTATGACCCCGGTATTTTTTGGCACTGCACTGGGCAATTTTGGTGTGCGTGAAATGCTCGACGGCTTTGTTGAGTGGGCGCCAACGCCACGCTCGCGCGCTACACACGAGCGCGAGGTTGTGCCTGATGAAGAGAAATTCAGCGGTTTTATTTTTAAAATCCAGGCCAATATGGACCCGAAGCACCGCGACCGTATTGCCTTTATGCGTGTCTGCTCGGGTGCCTATACCCAGGGCATGAAAATGAAACATGTGCGCCTGGGCAAGGATGTGAAAATTGCCGATGCGGTAACCTTTATGGCGGGCGATCGCACTGCCGTGGAAGAGGCTATTGCTGGCGATATTATCGGCCTGCACAATCATGGCACCATTCAGATAGGTGATACCTTTACCGAAGGGGAAAACCTGAAGTTCACCGGTATCCCTCACTTTGCTCCGGAGTTGTTCCGCCGCATTCGCCTGAAAGATCCACTTAAAATGAAACAGCTGCAAAAAGGCTTGCAGCAGTTGTCAGAAGAGGGGTCTACACAGGTATTCTTCCCCATGAACAATAACGACATAGTGGTGGGCGCCGTAGGTGTGCTCCAGTTTGAAGTGGTTGCCTATCGCCTTAAGGATGAATACAAGGTAGAGGCTATTTACGAAAACGTCAGTGTTACCACTGCGCGCTGGTGCGAATGTGAAGACCCGAAAAAGCTGGAAGAATTTAAACGTAAGTGTGCTGATAACCTGGCTATAGACGGCGGCGGCCATCTGACTTATCTGGCGCCATCGCGGGTCAATCTCTCGCTCACCGAAGAGCGTCACCCCGACGTAAGATTCCGCGCAACCCGCGAGCACTAAGGGGCGGGCAGATGATTCTGGTATTCACACTGACGCTGGTTATTTTTGTCGGGGTGGTGTGGATACTTATGTGGGTTAAAACCCCGCATTATCAGATGCAGCGCGAAGATATAATCCTGTTGTTGCAAACTGTATTGCTGGGCCAGGCTAGCGAAAATGACTGGGCAATATTTCTGTCGTCATCTTTCCGGCACAGCCCGGAATTGGAACTTATCAAAGAGCGGTGCGCAGTTATAGATGAAAGCGAATACTCAACTCAGGCGAATAAGGGCTACCTTTTTACGCGCAAGGGGTTGCAGCAATTGAAGGAAATTTTGCAGGAATTGGAAACCGGCGCGCATTAAGCTCGCCACTCCCCTGATCAGCTATACTCAGCCCAGTCTGGCAGGTTTCTTAAAAGTCTTCCTTCTTATATATACACACCATTTACATAGAGACCAAAAGTGACTCAATCGTCCGAAAATAAGGATTTAGTTTGGGATTTGGATACCTTCAACCAGCGCCAGCGCGCGGTTGAGTTTGTTATGGGCTTTGAGAACCGGCTTTGTGTATATTCGAGTTCTGTGGAACAGCTATATACCAATTACAACATCTTCTTTCCTAAAGAAGAGGATCGCAAATTGGTCATACTGCCCGACCCCTATGCCCCTCACGATACCTTTAATGGCCTGCCTGAATCATCTGTTACTGCCACCAATATGGAAGTTTTGCCTGGCCAGTATCAAGGTAAGCCCTGTCTTTTTCTGCGTATTCCCTTTCGCTCGGGCACGGTTAAGCACCGGTTGGTGCCCTTGCAAATGGGGTTAAAAATAATTCGCCAACAGCGCCCGGCGGACAAACCATTTTTGCCGGTCTTAATGAAGGGCGATCTGCGCGAGTTAAATGCATCAACGCCCTGTCTTCACCTGCACGCCATTCATTTGGACAGATTGAAAGAGCACTCTGCGCTGGAGCGCAGTGGAATCCAAAAGGTTATTGAGCAGCGTCTGCGCGAGTTGCGCTAACTGACAGCCCAATAAAAAAAGCCACCTAGGTGGCTTTTTTATTTTCAGCCCAAAACCACCTCCTATGGAGGTGGTGATCAGCTACTCGGGGCTATGCCCGAAAAGTGCCCATGCTAGATACTCAATCGTTTGTTACCAGCAAATGATTAGGAGTAAAAAGCATGAGCAGATATGAATCCGCATCACACGTATTCTATCGATGTCAGTATCACATTGTTTGGACGCCGAAGTATAGGTTCAAGATACTTACGGGCAGTGTGGGGAAGGAGCTTTATCGCAGCATTTATGTGTTTTGCGGGATGAAGAATTGCAAGGTTGTTGAGCTGAATGTGCAGGTTGATCATGTGCATTTGGTAGTACGGACACCGCCGAGTATAAGTGTGTCAGAGCTGATGGGTACCCTTAATGGGCGCACGGCGATCAGGCTCTTCAACACATTTCCTTATTTAAGAAAGAATAAATTATGGGGGAATCACTTCTGGCAGCGTGGCTATTTTGTAGATTCAGTTGGCGCAAATGAGGAAGTGATTCGAAGATATGTCCGCTATCAAGATAAGCAGGCGAAAGAGGAAGAGGTTCGCCAGCTGCGGTTAGATGTA
>CBIMZH010000519.1:0-2653 GCA_966248255.1 uncultured Cellvibrio sp. | reverse complement strand
AGGCCAGAGACTAAAAAGAACAGCGAATTGCCGCTTTCACCGGCGCGGAAAATCATTTCACCCGCGCCAAACTCGCGGCGCTGGGTGAGTGCAATCAGGCTGGCCATTTCTGCTTGGCTAAAGCCGCTGCACAGGTACTGCTCGCTCAAGCCCTGTGGCTCGGCTTCACTACCCTGGCCATCCAGGCTGTCGAGCAGTTGGTCTTCACACCATTCCAGCGCGTGGTCGGTGTCGCTAAAGCGCAGCAGCTGGCTGCACTGCTCTTTTTCCAGGGTTCGCTCCAGGGCTTTGCGGAAGGGATATTTGTTGTCGGTACTGGTCAGCAGCAGGCAGCAGTTTTTGCTGGCGATGGACACGACCAGTTGGGTGAACAGGCGGATAGACGCGGCGTCCATATCCACCACTCGTTTAAAGTCGATAATCAAGTAGCGGGTGTCGCGCCAGTTGTTCCAGATATCGCAGAGCAGTGAATCAGTGGAGGCAAACATCAGCTCGCCCTGCAGCTCATAGACGCGAATGCGCTTGCCCTCGCGCTGCAAAATAGCGCGCTGGCCAGAGTGGCGGCGGCGCTGGGAGTGAATGCTGGCGGCGTCGTAATAAACTCGCACCACCGAGGCGGAGGTGGCGCGCACCACTTTCAGCAGGTGCAGATCAAAGGCTTTGGAAATCGCCTCGCACACGCGCAGGCCGCGCACGCTGTTGCCCTTGGCATCCAGCAGCGGTGAGAAAACGCCCAGGCCAAACTGCCCGGGCAGCACCGCCATAATGCCGCCGCCGACACCGCTCTTGGCCGGCATGCCCACGCTGTACACCCAGTTACCCGAGTAGTCGTACATGCCGCAGGTGGTCATCAGGCTGAGGATTTTTTCGATGTACTCGCTTTTTTGCGCCGCCACCGAGGTGATGGGGTTAACGCCATTGTTGGCCAGGCTGGCGGCGATAATTGCCAGGTCGCGGGCGGTGACTTCAATCGAGCACTGCTTAAAATAGACATCCACCACATCCTCGGGCACGCCAGAGATGATATCGGCGTTGCGCAGCAAATGGGCGATGGCGCGATTGCGGTGGCCGGTTTCGCGCTCGGATAAAAACACACTGTCATCCACCGTCAGCGGGTGACCGACAAATTTTTCAAAGCGACTGAGAATACGCGCAAAGCGCTCTTCGGGGTTGGCGCCCGCGATTAATCCGGTGGTGGCTATGGCGCCGGCGTTAATCATGGGGTTGAGCGGTCGCCCGGTTTCTTTATCCAGGCTGATGGAATTAAACGCCTCGCCGGATGGCTCCACACCCACCTTGGCCAGCACCGCGTCTATGCCTTTATCCTCCAGCGCCAAACCATAGGTAATCGCCTTGGACACAGATTGAATAGTAAATAACTGCTGGCTGTCGCCCACCTGATAGACATGGCCATCGACGGTGACCAGCACTATGCCAAACCAATTGGGGTCCGCCTTGGTGAGCTCGGGAATATAACTGGCGAGCGCGCCCTCGGTTAACGGCAAAAACTCTTTGTAGAGTTGCTCTAAAAATTCTTGAATAGGGGAGTTGGGAATCAGTGCCTGGGGATTCAATATTTGGCTCGAGGTCATGGTGTCCATCTTTTAATTGGGGCGAGTGACCTGAGCGCCAGTAACTGCAAAAAACGCTGTGTTGGGCTCAGATTTCCGTGAAAGCATCCATCGTTGAGCAACCGCAATAACAGCAACCTGGGCCAGCGCTAAGCGCAGACTTTGGCTTTTTGATGACAGCATATGATGAGCAATTTCTACGCCAAACAACAAATAATTAAAAACTCCAACCCGCCCTAAGACTTATACATTTTTAGTGAGATAGATCTAATTTTTATGCACTGAGTTAGTGCTTTTACCGGAATATAGCGCCACAAGCTGGATCGCTGGTATACAACAATGTTTTTGGTAAAAAACTAAACATAATTTCAAAAATATTTTTTATTAAAAATTAGAAATTTTTACGCGAATAAAAAATATTTTTTTAACTTCTAAAAAATAAAAATAACTTGGCCTAGGTGAGTGAAAATAAGTGTCGGCAATGGCGCGGCCAAGCAGCGGCAAATTAAAGCAATTAAAAAGCGGGCTAATTCCGCCAAGAATTTTAGCTAAGGCGCTAAAAAATTAGCTCGCGGTGAATCCAAACCTGCGCAAAGTCACATCCAAGTGAGCGAGGCAGCCGTTACCGGTTTAAACATGCTGATTAAGGCCCCTGGTCAGGACACTGGGTTTTTGCCCCCGGCCTGCTTCAACAATTGATTGAGGCTTTATATGGATAGTTTGCAAGAAATTCTCTTCAGCCTGCGCCACAACAAGCTGCGCACCGGGCTCACCGCCTTTGGCGTCTTCTGGGGAATATTGATGTTGATGCTCTTGCTCGGCGCTGGCCGCGGCATGGAAAAAGCCTTTTCCGATGGCTGGAGCAATGATGTCGCCGACTCTATCTGGATTTTTCCCAACACTACCTCTGTGCCCTATATGGGCTTGCCGGTGGGCCGTCAAATTGAATTAACCGACAGCGACCTGGCGGCGGTGCGCCAGCAAATTCCCGGTGTGGGTTATTTATCCAGTGAAAATCCGCTGGGCTCTTTTATCAATTCCGATGTGTCAGTGACCTATGGCAATCGCTTTGGCAGCTTTGG
>CBIMZH010000518.1:0-2661 GCA_966248255.1 uncultured Cellvibrio sp. | reverse complement strand
ACATCCAATAAATAGGCAGGCCCCATTGGCCATCCCCAAGTTTCCATCACCTTATCAATACGCTGAAAATCCACGCCATCCCTTACCAACAACGCGAATCCGGCCAAGTAAGGAAAGAGCACCCGGTTAACTAAAAAGCCAGGGCAGTCTTTTACCACAATCGGTTTTTTACCCATGGCGTTGGCGTAAGCGACAGTGCGCGCAATTGCCGCATCTGAAGATTTTTCCCCACGAATAACTTCAACCAGCGGCATCATGTGCACGGGATTAAAAAAGTGCATACCACAGAAGTTTTCCGGGCGGGCCAATGCCTCAGCAAGATAACTTACAGAAATAGTCGAGGTATTGGTCGCAATTACCGTGTCTGCTGCCACCTTGGTTTCCGCCTCAGCGAGCACGCTTCGCTTAACTTTGGGGTTTTCCACTACAGCTTCAACCACTATGTCGACCTGATCAAAGCCGTCGTAGCTAAGTGCCGGCTCAATACGATTTAATACCTCCCCCATCTCTGTCGGGGTAAGTTTTTTGCGTTCAACACGCTTACTGAGCAATTTATTAGCTTCATTCAAACCCAGATCAATACCCTTTTGCGCTATATCCTTCATTTTAATGGGCACGCCCTTTAGCGCTGACTGGTAGGCAATACCACCACCCATTATTCCCGCTCCTAAAACCGCGGCACGGCCAATTTTTTTATCGGCCTTTTTCTCCCAGCTTTTGGCCTTTTTACTCAACATTTGCTCGTTGATAAAAATACCTACCAGGGATTGGGCAACCGGCGTTGCAGCCATTTTGGCGAAGCCTTCCGCCTCTATTTGCAGCGCCTCATCACGACCTTTATCTGCTGCCTTTTGCATAGATTTAATAGCAGTGACCGGCGCAGGATAGTTGCGCCCGGCCTGGGCGCCCACAAAAGCTTTTGACGTTTCAAAAGCCATCATGGACTCGATGAAATTAAGTTGTAAGGGCGCTTTTTTCTGCGCGCGCCTGGCGTGATAATTTAATTTGCCCGCGATCGCCTGATTTAGTGTATCGCGCGCCGCTTCCAGCAACTTTTCCGGTGCGACTACCGCATCAAGCACTCTTGCTTTAAGCCCTTCTGCCGCATCGTTTTCCTTGCCGGCAGCAATCCACTCCACCGCCGTATCAAGCCCGGCAATTCGCGGCAAGCGCACAGTACCGCCCCAGCCAGGAATGATCCCCAGTTTGGTTTCGGGCAAACCTATTTTGGCCAAGGTATTGGCGATACGAAAATCACAGGACAGGCAAAACTCCAAACCGCCGCCCAGCGCAAAGCCGTTAATTGCTACCACGCTAGGGAACGGTAAATCCTCAAGGCGACAAAAGTTTTGGTTGTTTTTGGCGAGATGGCCACTAATTTGCTCTGGCCCGGCCGAGAAGACAGCGCCAAATTCCATAATATCGGCGCCCACGATAAATACATCTTTAGCACTGCGAATCAACAAAGCTTTGATTCCGTCGGCTTTTTCCAGCAGATCTAAAACATCCGCCAACTCGTTAACGGCGAGAAGGCTAAATTTATTGACTGATTCACCCTGGAGGTCGAACACAAGTTCGGCAATGCCGTCAGACATCAGGGAAAGATTGAGGGCTTTTCCTTGATACATAGTGACTCTCTCTGTTGTTATTGAAAGAAATTGTGCAACTGAGTGTAGCAGGCTTGCCCCAGGTTAACCTGGCAAAGCACACAAAGCGCGACAGAGAAATAAGGGATTTTGCAGCAGAGATTAAGAGTTAATCTAAATGTGCAAATTAAAGGCGAACAACCAGGCAGGAGACACCCAGGAAGCGATTACTTATGCGGTAAAAAGCGGCAGGCGGAATGAAAATAGAGGCACCCGAGGCCAGCGACGCTTGCTGATGATTAATGTGTAAATTTACGCTACCAGTCACCAGAAGCGCTTCTACGCCCTGATCCGGCGCCAATCTAAAAGGCGTAGATTCGCCCTCAGCCAAATTACACAGGCTCAAGCCCTGACTCGCACCTGGAGCAGATGAAGATTCTCGAGGGTTCCAGCGAAAGAAATCCGCTAAATCTACCGGTAGCGCGGCGAGCATTTTCGATAAGGACTGCAGGCTGGGACTGACCAGTCCCTGCTCGACCATTGAAATACTACTATTGGTGACACCGGCACGCTTGGCTAGTTCGCGCTGGGAAAAGCCAAACAACTCGCGAATTAGCCTCAACCTGAGCCCGATCTCCATATCTGAAGCAGGCTCAAGTGGCTGAGTGTGAGGCGAAGTACTTTTTGAATCAGGCGACGTCATAAACAATTAACAGCGCACTGGAAGAGAGCTAACTATTCAGCTTTTGAAGCGAGCAAACGGTCGCGCTCGTTACTGGGCAGATTGTCGACGATTAATTGATAGGAGTGATCAATCATTCGCTGGATCTGAGCTTCAGGAACCGAACCGTCCAAAATAATGGTATTCCAATGCTTTTTATTCATTTGAAAACCGGGGCGAACTGCCGGGTATTGCTCACGTAACTGCAAGGCTAAATCTGGGTCGCATTTAAGACTGACACGAGGAACACCACCTTCAGCAGTCAAGGTAGCAAACATTTTATGGCAGACCTTATAAACCGCCATCTCCGGGCCAGAGGGAAACATCTCTTTGGCCTGGTGCTTTGCAAGTATG
>CBIMZH010000517.1:0-2661 GCA_966248255.1 uncultured Cellvibrio sp. | reverse complement strand
GAAAATGTCGATATTAAACTTGCCATCCCCATAGCTTCGGCGCTGGTTCGTCGCGCGCGTATTGCCGACTAGGCTATGGTGACTCTGCTGCGCTGACAACTTAGAGTATTTTTAATAATTCTTTGAGGTTGCTGACATGGCGCCGACTGACAATAGGCTTGTGCTCACAGCCCGCCAGGCGCACCTGATATTGCCCCTGGTTGTTGCGCTCTATCGCCTCTATGTGTTTTACCGAGATAAGTGCATTGCGGTGAATGCGCAAAAAGCGGTTGCCAAATTCCTCTTCCAATTCCTTAAGCGTTTCATCCAGCAACTGTTCGCCGCCCAGGTGATAAACGGTGACGTATTTGTGGTCGGCAATAAAGTAGCGCACATCTTCAATGGCGATTAACTCCACACCGCGCCGGGTTTTGGCACTGATATGGCTGCGCTCGCCCGGCTTGGGCGCGGCGAGCTTTTGCTCGGCGGCCTGACGCTGGATTTTGTTAATGCGCGAGGCCTTATCCAGCACCTGCAACAGCTGCTCGGCTTTGACCGGTTTAAGCAAATAACCTACAGCGTTGGTGCCAAAGGCTTCCAGCGCGTACTGGTCGAAGGCGGTGCAAAAAATAATGGCTGGCGGGTCTTCCAGCGCGCTTATCTCCTGCGCCAGCATCAAGCCGTCTTTGCCTGGCATGCGTATATCCAGCAGCACCACATCCGGGTCCTGCTGCAAAATTAATTGCAGCGCCTGGTCGCCATTGGCCGCTTCGCCCACCACCTGGAAGCCGTCAATTTTTTCCACCATGCGCGCCAGCCGCTGGCGGGCGAGAATTTCGTCGTCGACTATCAACACGTCCATAGGTGTTACCTGCGCTTATCCGGTAATAGGGCAAAAAATATAGGTGGTGAACATGCCATTTTCGGCACTGCTGGATAGCCGTGCAGCGCTGCCAAAGTGGGCCTGCAGGCGGCGGCGGATATTTTCCAGCGCCATGCTGTTATGGCGCGCCTTATCGCCAGTGCCATTCTTTTTAACCAGCGGGTAGGGGTTGCTGATCACTATGCTCAGGGTTTTATCTTTTTGGCTGACCCTGATACGTACTGTGCCGCCCTGGGGCAGTGGTTCTACGCCGTGGAAAATGGCGTTTTCCATTAAAGGTTGCAGCATCAGGCTGGGGATTTTTGCGCGCGGGTCATACTGGCCAATATGCCAGTCCACCTGCAGGCGGCGGTCGAGGCGCAGCTGCTCTATATCCAGATATTGGCGGCAGAGCATCAGCTCGCGCTCCAGCGGAATTAGGCTGGGCTCCGCCAGGCTGGCGCGAAACAGATCGGATAAATCCTCCACCACCCGCTCGGCGGTTTCCGGCGCGCTGCCAATCAGGCTGGCGATGGAGTTCATGCTGTTAAATAAAAAGTGCGGGCGTATGCGCGATTGCAGCGCCTGGATGCGCGCCTGGCTCTCGGCTTCGCGCTGGTTTTGCAGTTGCTGGTGCAAATACAGGTAGCGCAACCAGACGCCGGCGAGCAGGGCGCTGAGGGTGAAGTTATTGAGCAGCAGCCAGCCGTTGGGGGCGAACCTTTGGCCGCTGACCAGGCCGCCACTAATATAGAGCAGCCACTGACCGAGCACGCAGGTGAGCAGGCTGATACTGACCACCAGACCATAGCTGGTCAGCCCGGCTTTAAGCTGGCTTTGGCGGCTGAGCCAGCGTTTAAGGCGGCACAGGCAAATAGCGCTGAGAATAACCACCCATTGGATCTGCACCGAGATAAGCGCCAGCCTGTCCCAGTTAAACTCCTCCAGGCCGTAATCCGCCAGGGTGAGCAGCAGCGCGATTACCTCGGCAATCAGCACCAGCAGGAACACCGCCTGGCTGCTGCAGAGGTCGGGCAGAAAGGGCGCGCGCAGGGCTGGTGGCGATTGGCGTTGAGTTTGCGAGTTCACAGCTAGGGTTTAATCCATTTTTATTGGTTGACTCGGGTATAATGCGCCCCTCGCGCGGGAGGAGCAGCGGATTGACTGCCATCTTAGCCTAATCGCCCGCCGCACCAAGTTGCAAAATTCCCCTTTTTCCAAGTTTGTGGACACATGCTCATGAGCCAGAACGATCAGCCCATCAAGCCCTGGGGCGGCCGCTTTTCCGAACCTACCGATGCCTTTGTTGAGCGTTTTACCGCTTCCATAGGTTTTGATTACCGCCTTTATCACCACGATATTAATGGCTCTATCGCCCATGCGACCATGCTCGCCAAAGTCGGTGTACTCACCGAGGCGGAGCGCGACCAGATTATCAGCGGCCTGGAAGAGATCCGCGCCGAGATAGTTGCGGGCAAATTCACCTGGTCGGTGAGCCTGGAAGATGTGCACATGAACATCGAAGCGCTGCTCACCCAGCGCATTGGCATTACCGGTAAAAAGCTTCATACCGGCCGCTCGCGCAACGATCAAGTGGCAACCGATATTCGCCTCTATATGCGCGACGAAATCGACGCTATCGCCAAAGAGCTGACCCGCCTGCAGCAGGGCATGCTGCAACTGGCCGAAGCCAATACCGATACCATCATGCCCGGTTTTACTCATTTGCAAACCGCCCAGCCAGTGACCTTTGGTCACCATATTCTGGCCTGGTTTGAAATGCTGCAGCGCGACTACAGCCGCCTGTTGGATTGCCGCAA
>CBIMZH010000516.1:0-2664 GCA_966248255.1 uncultured Cellvibrio sp. | reverse complement strand
ATTTTTCATACACATTCATCAGCGCCAGTGTATCCAGCCAGCTGGCCATATCCGGCGCCTGGCCGTTGACCAGCCCCAAGTGCAGGGATTCGAGTTTGGTTTTTAATTGGTTCGCGCGCGCAATATCGGCATCCAGCTGCGCGATTTGTTGGCTGATAATTTGCGGCAGCGGCGGCTGCTCTGAATGAATTAAGTCAGCGATTTGTTGCAGTGAAAAGCCCAGCTGCTTTAACGCCAGTATGCGATGCAAGCGGCTGATATCGCCCAGGTTATAGAGGCGGTGACCGGCCGGGGTTCGCACCGAGGGCGAGAGCAGGCCAAGCTCATCATAGTGATGCAGGGCGCGCACACTGATGCCCGCCTGCTGGGCGAGTTGGCCGACTTTTAATAACATTGGCTATTCCTATTTGTGGCTATCCTATGCACACCAATCCTGTACGCCGCGATCTCAGGCTCCAGTATCCAACGCCCTTCTTGGGGTTGTTGGGGATTGTTGGGCATTGCTGCCCAAGCTACACAAAATCAAACCCGCATTAACCTTCGGTCACCACACAATCGCGGCCCTGTTGTTTGGCCAGGTACAGGCGTCTGTCCACGCGGTTGATAAAATCCAGCAGCTGGTCTTTTTGCTGCGGGATTATGGTGTCCACCCCCAGGCTGATGCTCAGCCTGGGTTGGCCATTGGCTTTGGCGTGGGGGATTTGCAGTTCGGCTATAGCCTGGCGGCAGCGCTCGGCGAGGGCGGCGGCGGCCAGGTGATCTGTCTCGGGCAGGACCAGCACAAATTCTTCACCGCCAAAACGGGCGACAAAATCCCGTGCGCGGTTTGCAGTTTCGCTGAGGGCTTTGCCTACCAGTTTAAGGCAGTCGTCACCCTGCAAATGGCCGTAGTGGTCGTTGTACTGTTTGAAATAATCTATATCCACCATGATCAGCGACAGCGGCTGTTCGGTGCGCTTGGCGTTGCGCCACTCGATCTCCATGGACAAATCAAATTTACGGCGATTGGCGAGGCCGGTGAGGCCATCTTTAAACGACAGCTGCTCCAGCTCTTTTTGCAGCTCAAGCAGTTTTTGCTCTGTCTGCTTGCGCTCGGTGATGTCAAACATAAAGCCGATTAGCGCATCTACTTCGCCATTGTCTTTGCGCACCACATGAACCACATCGCGAATCCACACATAGCGGCCGTCTTTGGTCATGGCGCGGTAGTCGGCCTCGTGGTCCACCCCCGCTTGCGATTGGCTGACGCAGAAGTTAACTACCCTATCGCGGTCCTCTTCGTGCATACGCGCCGCCCAGTCCTGCACTCCCACCCAGGTGTCTGGCGCCCAGCCGAGCAGCTCTTCGATCTGCGGGCCTATGTAGCTGAAGGTGAGCGTGGCCCAGTCGATTTTCCAGGGAATGGCTTTGGTGGATTCCAACAGGGTTTTGTAAACGCTGGGATCATCTTCCAAACGGGACATGGACTGGCTCCTTTGAGATTGAGATAAGGGCGCTGGCTTGAGAGCAGTGCGAAGAATGATACGCCAAAGTTATGACCAGGGCTAAGGGTTTAGCGACAAGATTAGGCAAGCCTGTTTGCCCCTCGCCATTTGCCCTGACCCATCTAAAATTAAGGCTTCTGCTGCTGTGCATAGGGCCAAAGTATCTAAGGCCGCCCAAGCAACATCTGCCCAAGGGAAACAATAATTTTTATGAAGCTAAACCAAGTCACTCTGCCAGTTACCAATATCCCTCAGGCTACAGAGTTTTATCTGCGCATGGGCTTTACCCAGATAGTGGATTCACCCCATTACGCGCGCTTTGTCTGCCCGGATGGCGCGGCGACCTTTTCGCTGCTGCTGGAGGAGGAAAACTTTAGCCATGGCGCCACTATTTATTTTGAATGCGCACAGCTGGATCACTGGTATGAGTCGCTGCTGGCCAAGGGTTTCGTTTTTGACCAGGCGCCGGAGGATATGCACTACCTCTGGCGCGAGGCTATATTGCACGACCCGTCGGGCAATAAAATTAAACTCTACTGGGCGGGCGAAAACCGGCTGAATCCGCCCTGGCGAGTGGAGAAGCGCTTAAGAAAATAAAACGCAGCCAGTTAAATAGCCGCTAGCCAGGCAAGTTACCCAGCAAAAATAACCAGGCTCATACAGGAGCTAGAAACGATGAAATCCACTCCCTCGACCACAGCAGCGCCAACCAGCCGCCGCCAATTTTTACGCGCCTCAATCGCCGCCGCCGTGCTGCTCTCGGTAAAAGCCCAGGCAGCTATGGCCGAGCCGGAATCCGCGACAGGCCGCGATCCCTATCTGGAAAAGCTGCTCAAGCGCATGACCCTGGAGGAAAAAGCCGGGCAGCTGCATTTGACCGGGGTGCTGTCACCGCGCTTGGTAGAGCCCAACTTCCAAAAAATTAACCCCTTTGCCGCCAAGTTCTCCCCCGAGCAGGCGGCCAACCTATTGGCCAAACAGCAGGAGCTGATTCGCCGTGGCGGTGTTGGCCTTATGGCGGCGCCGGATGAAATGGAGGCGACTATTTACGCCCAGACAGCGGCGGTGAAAGAATCCCGCCTGGGCATTCCGCTGATGTTTGGCGGCGATGTGATTCACGGCCAGCTGACTGTCTTCCCTGTGCCCCTGGCCGAGGCCGCCAGCTTTGAGCCAGAGCTGG
>CBIMZH010000515.1:0-2675 GCA_966248255.1 uncultured Cellvibrio sp. | reverse complement strand
TTATCTCTTTGTAATGCGACGGATGTTGTTTTGCGTTTAAAACTGACCCACTAAAGCCCCATATTTGCGTCGAATATTGACCCACGTAAACCGACTATCCTGCTTGTTTTTTGAGCGGGAGATAGGAGTGATTAACGTGGCCATTTTGAGCAAGATCAGACGTTGGTATTTCCGCGACAAACTCTCCCTGCGGGAGATTGCCCGCCGCACGGGATTCTCCCGTAACACAGTGCGCCGCTACCTGCGCGATGACATCAGCGAACCTGTTTACCCCAAGCGACACACACCCAGTAAGCTCGACCCCTATATCGATAGGCTGACGCAGTGGTTGAGCGATTCCGTCAAAGCGTCACGTAAACAGCGCTGCTCATTGAAGCAGATGCATGCCGACCTGTGCGCCTTAGGTTATGACGGTTCTTATGATCGGGTAGCTGTCTTTGCTCGCGCCGGGAGCAGCTGGAGCTGAGTAAATTTACCCTTCAGGCGGCGCATTACTGTTTCACCTGATGAGCAAGCTCTACGAACGCACCAGCATAATTATTACCACCAACCTCAGCTTTGCCGAATGGTCGAATGTGTTTGGTGATGCCAAGATGACCACCGCTTTACTGGATCGAGTTACCCACCACTGCCATATTGTTGAAACCGGCAATGACAGTTATCGTTTTAAAGAGAATTCCAACAAACCGAAAAAGGAGAGAAAAGCGACAACTTATCCACAACCCAAACCCGTAAAATAAACCATTAAGGGTGGGTTAAAATTCAACGCAAAAGGTGGGTCAGTTTTAAACGCAAATCAACAGTGATGCATTAGAGTTTGAGCACCCATCGTTTTTAAGTGTTGGCGCACGGATACGAGTCTAACCCATTAAAAAATGGCTTCACATTTTTCCCGTCACGCAATAATTAAATTATCGTCGAATATTATCCCCTTGAGATCAAAGGACTCGACAATTTGTTTGAACCGTTCACTACAGAAAAGCGTTAATCCGCACTCGATTTTAGCCTTAAAGACCAAGAGATCAGCGACACTCGACGCGAACTCCAAATATTTTAGTCCGGCTTCCATTCCTTCCTCTTCATTAAATTGGCAAGCACCCTCGTTAACCTCTACCCAGGTAAAACAGTTAAAAATAAAGTGTACCTCTCCATTTACCTCGACCGGAAGAAATTCACCGGAATGGCTAAAAGTGTCATTCAATAATCGGTGTGCTTTCGGTGATAACACCAGCGTAGCATCTACCCAACAGCTGATATCCGGCCGCAACGCTTTGTTCTTGTCAACACTCACATAACGCGTCTCTGGAATTTTCCACCACGGCGTTAATTGTGTGTTTAGCTCGCTAAAATCAAAGACACTATCCAGATCCGCATCATCTGGCAAATGACGAGTAATGTCTGTGAGTCCAAGATCCAGCACTTGATACTTCGGAATATCTTTTCTGATCGCAAATATCTGGTTCATCTGCCATTAATTTCTGGAATATTTTGGGGCTCGTTTTGTTGAAGTATGCGGTCAATAATTTGAAGTTGAGTCTTAATCGCATCGATATTCTTCAGCACCCTGACCGATTTAGTACCCACACCTCATATTGCTTGGTGTGATACTTTTTGTGACCTCTTGATAAGGGCATAGACCAATGCGGGGTAAATTCGTCTTTATTTAGTAGATACACGCCATTGGCAGGATCATTTATACCTATGCCGTACAGGTGAAGAGCAGCCTAGTTCGACCGTTTACCACCTGGTCCTTTCCTTTCCCGGGTACTATGTGGTGAGCCGTATGTTTCGAGCTCGGTTTAGGAACGCCTTCGGCTCGCATGTAAGCTTCTAAATCCGAAGTTGGGTGATGCTCTTCGAGCTCCAATCGCCTGATCGCGGTTCTCGCCGGCGCCTTCGACGCCGCGACCCCAACGCTGGTCCCGTGCGACGTCCACCATCGGCGCGAAATTCCAGTCGACGCCAGCGCCCGAAGCCTCGAAGGCGGCGCATTCCGCGGTGCGGCGGGCAAGCTCAGGCTCGAAGCTTGCGACTTCGGCAAGCGGCACCGGGAAAATCGTCCGGTGGCCGTGAATGATGTCGGCCGCGAAGATCAGAGGAATCTTCAGTCGCGATTCCTTGACGGCGGCATTCTGCATGATGCGCGCCATGCGAGCGCCATTGCCGTTAAACACGCCGGTCAGTTGACCGCGGCGAGTTTCTTCCAACTGCTTTGGGAAATCGCTGTTGCTCGGCGGATTGAGCGCCGCTGCAGCACCACCGCCCCAGGCGGACGCCATGATCTGAAGCTGACCAGCCTTCTCCTCCAGCGTCATGCGCGAGATGAGAGAGTCGATGAAGGCAGGTACCTCGAGCCGGCCTGCGGTCTGCAGAAGCGCTCGGGCGGGGCTCGCCATCCAGGCTGCGGCTGCGCCGGCACCCATGAGTGCTGCGCGACGAGAAATGCGGGTATCGAGCATTCAAACCCCTCCTTGTGCGCGGCTGTGCGCGCGTCCTGCCTACGGGCGGGGCAGCTCCGAGCCGCTGCCTTGACCTCTCCTGTAACCGGTTACATGAACGACCAGCCGAGCAATTGCAATTGGCCGCGAACCGTCATCTAACGGCTTTTCGCAGCCGAGAGGAGAGGGATGCCAGACGCGACCATTCGCGATGTCGCTCGCCGGGCGAATGTCTCG
>CBIMZH010000514.1:0-2682 GCA_966248255.1 uncultured Cellvibrio sp. | reverse complement strand
CAGCGCGCAAACAGCATCCAGGAGACCAGGCAGACCAAGCCAGCGGCGAGAGGAAAATTGCGCACAAAGGTCTGAGCCCAAATCATCCCGCCAATGATTGCAAGCGGGACAAGTATCTGCATACGCGAACTATAACTGCCGGCCACAATGACCAACTGCAAATACAGCGACAGGGCGGCAAAAGCGCCGATGCAACTGGGCCAAAAACTCTGTTGGGGCAAGGATGCAAACATCCCGCCTATGACTGGCGCCATGCAACCAAGGGTGAACAAGCTGGCGAGCAACAGCTGAGCGCGCAAATTGGTGGCCAGGCTAAGGGTTTTGTTGGACGCCAGCGCCAACAGGTTTAACGGCAAAAAGGTGACCACCATGGCGGCAAACAAAGCCACCAGGCAGATGCCAAACACCAACACGCCGGGGCTCTGCCACAGCCAATTAACAAGCGCCCCAGCCGCAACTGTGGCCAGCGCCAACCCCAGCAGCCAGCGCATACCGCGCAAGGGGGTTAACAACATCCGCAACAACCAGAGCGCTTGCAGCAGCGGCTGCGGCAAAACTTGCTGCAACTGGCTCATGCGTTCATCTCCAAAAAAATATCCTCCAGGCTCAGCGGCTCCACTACTAGAGGTTCAGGCAACTGGGCTTGCAGCTGCTTGGCCAGCGTTGGATTCCAATCACCCAGGCACAGCTGATACTGGTATTTATCCAGTTGCTGACGAATCACCTTATGGCCGTTAAACAGCGCCAGCAGCTCCGGCTGAGGGCGCAGGCGAATGCGCACAGTGGTTTCTTTCAGCTGATCCAATTCACCCTGATAGAGCATTTCACCATCGCGCAGCATCCACACCTGATTGGCAATGCGCTCGACATCGCTAACTATGTGGGTGGAGAAAATAACTGCGCGGCGCTCATCACTGGCGATCTCTACCAGCTGCTGCAAAAACTGGCGGCGGGCGATGGGGTCGAGGCTGGCAACTGGCTCATCCAGCACCAGCAGCTCCGGCTCGTGAGCCATGGCTAGCAGTATCGCCAGCTTTTGCCGCTGCCCTACCGAGAGCTTGCCCACGGCGGAATCCAGCGGAACCATCCAGTCGCGCACCAGGCGCTCAACCAGTTCGCTATTCCAGTGCTGGCGAAAACTCCGGTGCAACTGCAAATGCTCGGCGCCGGTCATACCGGGCAGCAGCTCGTCAATTTGCGGGACAAAGCCTATGCGCTGCTTTTGCTCGGCACCTATGGCCTTGGTCGGCCCCCCCCAGAGTTGCGCCTGGCCGAAACTGGGCAGGCTAAAACCCAGCAGCGATTCCAACAGGGTTGTTTTACCCGCGCCGTTTTTCCCCAGGAGCGCAATGCACTGGCCAGGTTCTACCTGCAGATTAATATTTTTTAAAACGGTGACACCGCCCCTGACGCAACTGAGATTGCTCGCGGCAATGCAACTGCGGTTAAGCGTTTGCGGGGCTAGAGCAGCAGGGGAAACTGAAGCGCAGGGTTCAGCCCCGGCCATTGGGGATGCTTGCGACATGGGTAGGGATGCTTGTGACATGGGCAGGGGTGCTTGTGACATGAGTAGTAATCCTTTGCGATTAGACTTAGCTCAGAGATAAATGCGCCTGCTCTCTGCACCCACCTCAACTGTATCAATACAGTAATACACGATCAATTATTGTGCAAGCCCCAAGCAAAAACCCGCTGATCCAAACTGGCGCCAGCGGCGTACAAATAGCACTGGCATACCCATTGGCATAACACCCATACTGCAATGAACATTCAGCGACTGTCGCCCCCAACAAAAACCGAGCAGCCCCCTATGCAAGAGCCGCCCTCAATCGCCGATGCCGAAGCCGCCCAGGACTGGGCCGGGCTGATGGCGCGGGTGGCACACAGCCAGGACCGCGCCGCCTTTCGCGCGCTCTACCAGCAGTTTGCACCGCGGATTAAGGCCTATGCCATCAACCAGGGTTTTAGTCAGCAGGCCGAGGTACTGGTGCAGGAGGTGATGACCAGCGTCTGGCGCTGCGCCGATAAATACAACGCCGAGCTGGCAGCGGTTTCCACCTGGATTTTCACCATAGCGCGCAACCAGCGCATAGATATGCTGCGCCGGCAAAATCGCCACAAGGCGGAAGTCGCACTGGAAACCGAAGAACTCTGGCAGATACCCACCGAGGAGGACACCACTGTCCTCAGCATTCAGCACCTGTCCAACCAAAAACTGATTGGCGAGTCGCTGCGCCGCCTGCCCGAGGAGCAGATGATCGCTCTGCGCAAAGTCTATTTTGAAGGCAAAACCCACGAGCAGGTCGCCGAGGAGCTGCAGATTCCCCTGGGTACAGTAAAAGGGCGCATTCGCCTGTCGCTGCAAAAATTGCGCGTACTGTTTGCCGAGAAAAACCAAGCGGAGAAATACCTATGAGCCGCTGCCACCCGGAAACCAGCCTGCTGCTGAGCTTTGATGCCGGCAACCTGAGCAGCGCCCAGGCCCTGGCAGTGCGCGTGCATTTAAGCTACTGCCACCAGTGCCGCCAGCAACTGCGCCAACTCGCGCCCCTGGGCGGCGCCCTGCTGGAGCAACTCACCCCCGCCAGCCTGGATGAAGGCAGCTTTGACAGCCTGATGGCGCTGGGCTGGAATCCAGTTGCGCCTGCACCGGCCAAAGTCGCTGCCGAGGCCTCGACCAAC
>CBIMZH010000513.1:0-2682 GCA_966248255.1 uncultured Cellvibrio sp. | reverse complement strand
ATACCCAAGCCGTGGGTGGCACCGGTAACCAGTGCCACTTTGCCGGTTAAATCAAACAGGGGATGCGTCATCTCTATACCTATTTTGTGTGTGCTTCGTATCTACTAGCTGGCAAGCCAATGCTTAGCGAACATCGCTGGGCTTGTGGAAGTCCATGTCAGTGTAGTCGTGGTTCTCACCGGCCATACCCCAGATAAAGGTGTAGTTGGCAGTGCCTACGCCTGAGTGCATTGACCAGGGCGGTGATACCACTGCCTGCTCGTTGCCGATCCACAGGTGACGGGTTTCTTCCGCTGGGCCCATAAAGTGGCAGACCGCGTGGTCCTGCGGAATGTTGAAGTAGAAATAGGCTTCCATACGGCGGCTGTGGGTGTGCATAGGCATGGTGTTCCAGATGCTGCCTGGCTTGAGTTCGGTCATGCCCATTTGCAGCTGGCAGGTGTCCAGCACAGTGCTAATCATCAGCTGATAAATATCGCGCTCGTTACAGGTATCGCCGGCGCCCATGTGCAGCACCTTGCTGTTCTCTTTGTTGAGCTTTTTGGTGGGATAAGTGCAGTGCGCTGGCGTGGAGTTCAAATAGAACTTGGCGGGGTTGCTGCTATCCAGGCTGGCGAAGATCACCTCTTGCGCGCCGCGGCCAATATAGAGCGCTTCTTTAGTGCCAATTTCATACACCTGACCGTCAACACTGATAGTGCCGGCGCCGCCAATATTGATGGCACCCAGTTCGCGGCGCTGCAAAAAATACTCGGACTTGAGCTGGTCGTAGGTCTCCAGTTTGACTGGCTTGCTCACTGGCATAGCGCCGCCCACCATCAAGCGCTCGTAGTGGGTATAGGTGAACTCTACGCCATCGGCAGTAAAGATATTCTCCACCAAAAAGTGTTTGCGCAGCTTTTGCGTGTCGTAGTGTTTGAAGTCGTCAACGTGAACGGCAAAGCGTTCTTCCAGAGTTTTCATGGTGCAGATCTCGCAGAGTTGGCGCCCCCTATGGGCGCCGTAATGATTGGGTAATGCCTATTGTAAAAACGGCCATTGCCCGAGGGAAATTAACTCTGGCAATGGCGGCTATGGTCAGTGGTTAAGCAGCTTAAACATCTCTACGCCAGCGAGAATAAAGGGGCCATTGCCCTTGGCATCGTTGCTGACAATTGGCTCGCTCATGTAGTAGCTGTAGCTGCCATCGCGACCAAAGCCTAAACCCGCCACCAGGCACTGACCGGTCATGCTGATCTTGCCATCGGCGTGAACCAGCACAAATTGATTGAGCAGACCCTGATAACTTTTTTCGGCAACAGCTTTATAGCTGGCATCCAGATAACCCTTGTTCACCGCTTTGGCGTAAAAGTAGGTGAACATGGCTGAGCCTGAAGACTCCAGATAGTTGCCCACTTCACCGGGCTTATCGGTGATCTGCCACCAGGTGCCGGTAGCTGGGTCCTGATAGCGTTTTAGATCGTCAGCCAGCTCTTTCACCAGGCCGAGCATGGTGGCGCGCATTTCGGTTTCTGACTCGGGCAAATAATCCAGCACATCGACCATAGCCATAGCCAGCCAGCCCATAGCGCGAGTCCAGTAAAGCGGTGAGCGGCCAGTGGTTTTGTCGGCCCAGTTCATGGCTTTGCTCTCGTCCCAGGCGTGGTAGTAAAGCCCGGACTGATCATCGCGCAGGTGTTTGCGGGTGATCTCAAACTCGTGCACCACCTCGTTAAAGCTCTCGTGCTGTTGCTCGCCGGTCTCATAGGCGGCCGCATATTGCGCGAGGAAAGGCATACCCATGTACACACCGTCCAACCACAACTGGTTGGGGTAGGTGATTCTGTGCCAGAAGGCGCCTTCAGAAGTGCGCGGGTGGGTTCTTAGCTGGTTGCGCAAATAATCCACTGCCTTGCGGTATTTCTCGGCGTGGGTTTGCTGCTCCAGGTTGATGAGTACGCGACCCGGGTTAGTCAGGTCGATACTGTACAAATCCGGCTTAAAGGTGAGGATTTCACCTGCGTCTGTAACAAAGCTGCCAGTGACGGTTTCCGGCGCGCTGGCGTAGCGAGCCTCAGGTGCCACCTTGTTCAGCTCTTGCAGCGCCAGTATTTGCAGGCCTGCCACATCGTATTCAAACTTGGGTGGACGCTTGCGATTTACGTCCCAGCCACCATAGGCGTAGCTGAGGGTTTTGCGTTCCAGTTCGGAATCCGCCAAGCCTTGGCTCCAGTAGAGCGCTTGCTTGGCGGTTAGGGCTTTTTTACTTCGGCTTCCGTCGCAGCCGTGTGCAGCTCTACGCGCGGCGACTTGGTCAGGCGTTCAACCTCGCGATCCAGATAGGCTTTGAACTGTTCTTTGCTGGTAATACCGCCTAGGTCTTTATCCCACACCGCCAAGAAGTAGTAATCCAGGTCGCCGCCATTGTCGTTCATCACCGACACATAGGAGTGGTCATCCTGGGTTTGCTGCTGGCGATCGCCGCGCTTGAACACCACCGCCATGCCCAGGTTGTCGTCCGGGCCGCTCAGGCTCTGCTTGCCCCAGCTGGCCACATAGGTCCAGGCCTGGCCGGTGACATCGTCATTACCCTGAATCAGCTCTGTGCCCGGGTGCTTAACCAGGCCAATAGCGAAGTTGGGTAGCTGTTGGTCGGCATCCAGCTGCACATGTACCAGGCGGCTGCCGGCAGTCATGGAGAAC
>CBIMZH010000512.1:0-2695 GCA_966248255.1 uncultured Cellvibrio sp. | reverse complement strand
GAAATCGCGCGTGGATGGCTATGAATCCGTTGGCTATACCGATGGCTGTTTGGTGAATACGCCAACCTCCTCCAGCTATAGCTGTCAGTCGGGTATGGTGGGGCGCAACCAGTTCCAGTGGAACCCTATTGCCACCGCCGATTACGCCGCAACTCACCCAGGTGTGAGTGTGGGCGATAATCTGGATCTGCTCGCCACCTCTGGTGCCACAGCCGAACAGCTGGACCACGGCCTTATGCCTTACCTGGGCCGCGCCGCTCTGGTGGAAGGTACCCGCGATGCCACCACCGAGCTGGTGTCATTTGAATACCGCGCCAGCGATACCCTGAGCTTTGCGCTGGATGTGATGGCGACCCAGGCCACGCGCGACTTTAACCGCATTGACAATATGCTTTGGGTGCGCCGCGCCAACAATCAGGCGGACGCCCTTATCCCCGAAAACGTGGTGGTGGATAGCAATGAAGTGGTGCGCGAAGCGACTCTGTACAACTCACAATTTTGGGTAGAGGCGCGCGAATATACCGAAAATGTGGACTTCCTCAGTGTGATGCCCAGCGTCAGCTGGCAAATTAACGACACGCTGAAAGTGGATGTCTCTGCCAGTCACACCGAATCCACCTTCCGCCGGGTGATGCCCACCTGGCTGTACACCAGCCCCAAGGGTATTACTCACTACGAACTGGATGGCGATGACGTGGCCAGCTTCAGCTTCACTGTGCCGGGTTCGGATTTCGACCTTAACGGCACCAGCGGCTGGAGTTGGGGCGGTGGCGGCTCTGGTCCGATTCGCTTCAACATAGATGCGCGCGATACCGAAACCAATGGCTTCCACGTGGATTTCGCCCTGGGTGAAGATGCCAATGTGAACGGCGTTAAATTTGGCCTGAGCTACGACGATGCCTCGCGCAATATGCAAGCCTATGGCAATGGCGATGCCCAGGCGGTCACCCTGGCCGGTGCGCCAGATATCAATGACTTCCTGCGTCCCATGAGCGGCAACTTTGGCCGCACCCTCAGCGGCAATGGCCTGGGCTACACCGGCTGGGCACAGCTGGATTATGACGCCATCAAGGCCACCTACGACTACGACAGCCTGGTCAAAGGCGCCACCCGCGGCGGCGATGCCTTTGGTCAAAATGTGGGTGATATTGAGGAGAGTTACACCGCAGCCTACCTGATGATTAACAGCGAGTCAGAGCTGCTCGGTCGCAACCTGCGCACCAACATGGGGGTGCGTTTTGTCAATACCGACCAGTGGGTGGCTAGCCTCAACACCACCACCAATGTTGAGCAGAGCACCTCCACGAGTTATCAGGATTTCCTGCCTAGCTTTAGTGCCGTTTACGACCTGAGCGACTCGGTAAAAATCCGTACTGCCGCCTCGCGCAGCATGACTCGCCCCAATCCGGCGGACATGTTCCCCAACGCCTCCTGGAGCAGTTCGGGTATAGATACCGCCCGCGCTGGCAACCCGGCGCTCGACCCCTATTACTCGCAAAACCTAGACCTGGGTGGCGAGTGGTACTTTGCCGACCGCGGCTATGTGGGCCTGACCCTGTTCCAAAAATCGGTGAGCGGTTTTAGCTACACAGATAACCAAACCGTGAAGTTTGCCGACCTTAACGCCAAGTACGGCTTGGATACCTCCACCCTGAGCGAAACCCAGCAACTGGAGCTTAACCAGTGTGGCGGCCCCTCCAGCTGTAATGTGACTGTATCCACCAAGTTGAACGTGAAGGGTAGTACCGATCTGCTTGGCAGCGAGATCACCTGGGTGCAGCCACTGGACTTTGTAGTTGAAGGCTTGGGCTTTGACGCCAGCGCCACCCACATCGAGCAGAACTCATCGGATCCGCTGGCGGAAGTTACCGGCTTGTCCAACTGGGCATACAACTTCACCGGTTTCTATGAGAACGAAGACCTGTCGCTGCGCCTGACCTATTACCATCAGGATAAAGCCAAGGCCAGTGGCTATCTCGACAGCAACTACGATGGCGATCCGCTGCCCGCGCGCTTCCGCTATGCCCTGGCTCGCTCACAGGTGGACTTCTCGGCCAGCTACACACTGCCCTTCACCCTGGGTGACAGCGGTGAGTTAGTGGTTACCTTTGATGCCTACAACCTGACTAAAGAAGCCGTTGGCTCCTGGTACGGTTATGAAGGCGTGCCAGAGAACTACTACAACCCAGGCGTAACCTACAGCTTTGGTATTGCCGGTAAGTTTTAATTTTTAGTTTGCTCTCCAGTGCCCTAGTGGCCTCTGTTAGCCCCCGCCTAAACGCGGGGGCTTTTTTATTTGCGCCTTAATTTCAGTTTCCTTGCCCGGGTATTGCTTCTATATTGAATCCAGTTGCACTAAGCAAGGAATCGACTGAGTGAGCCAGACATCTGCATCGCCGCATTTAAACCTGCACGCTAAGAGCCGCTATTGGCGCCTGTCCATCCGCAACCTGGTAGTCAGTGTGGTGGTGGTAGCCACTCTGGTTACCGCCGCGCTGGCCATAGGCCTGCAATATTATTTCAGTCGCCAGCTGGCGATAGATTCCGCGCTCGCCAGTTATCAAACCGCAGCCAATGACACTGGCCGCTTTATTGAGTCTATCGATCAGAACGCAATTCAAATTGCCCGGGTGTTGGCCAAGTATCCGCGCATGCTTAACGATGAGGCCGATTACCCGCATATGCATGATCTGTT
>CBIMZH010000511.1:0-2710 GCA_966248255.1 uncultured Cellvibrio sp. | reverse complement strand
TTAAAGTTGAAGGTGAACTTGTGTTTGAAGAAGGTCAATGGAAGCCTATTCAACCCAAGAAATAGTTACCTAACAAAGTGCTCCACCTCGCGCACTGCGTGCGCTGGACAGTTTGTAAGTCGCAGCTTTGTGGTTTTGCTGCGCAAAAGTAATCCACAAAGCCACAACTTACAAACTGCCGTTGAGCACGGCGTTAAGAATCCTATGAAAATGAGCCACGAAGAATACATTGAGATGAAGCGTAAACGAGCAGTAGATATTGCATGTGCAATGCTTGATGGTTCTATTAACTATTTAGAGGGGCTATTGTATTGGCTTCGCTAAGATTTGAGGTTGGATTGGCCGAGGACGATAGAGATTTTCTTGCTTTCGCTCTTGTTGCTTCGGAAATAGATCATTTGCCAATTGGTGCCCCAAGGCGGTATTGGTCTCAAGAAGCCCTTGATCGGCACGAGCCGGAAATAAAGCGATCTATTTTGTGGGCAAAGGAGGTCTCATTGTCAGAATGTAAATCTATTGCAGCTAGGTTCAAAAATTAATTAAGCCAAGTAGTATCGCCAGTACAGCTCCGTAGATCTCGCCAGGCTCTGCCTATGTTTACGGTTATACATTGATGGCTTTAGTCCCGATGATTAGGACTGATTTTTTTAGTTAGATCTTGCGAAATAAGGTTTTAAGCGACTAAAAAATATTGGAGAAAAATGGAAGTTGGGGCAGTAGCGGAGGGTTAAGACAAGGCATATAGTAGCTTCGCGGTTATTGCGTTTTTTGTTCAATTCAATTGTGTGTTTTGTTCAAATCAATGGCAAAAGGAGCTTATATGTTTGATTTTGTTCATTTCCGGCGTTTCCGTGATAAGGCAAGTTTGATTCTCTTTACCTGCCTCGCTTTTCCTACCTTGGCTTTCGCCCAAACCAGTATTAATTTCGATGATGTTGCCGATGGCACAGATATTCGTAGCCATTACCAGGGGCGGGGGGTGGTGTTTTCCTGTGAGGGTAGTGCTTGCGCTGATCCTGTCATCGCCAATGGCATTTATGCCAGGGCAACGGCCAATACGGCATCAGCGCCCAATTCTGTTAGCCCATTAAAAACGCGTATTCCCGGTGTTGCGGATCAGTTAACCGGGCGCGTTATTGCGTCTTTTGCCTCGCCGGTTAAATCTGTGTCTATAGATGCGAAAACAGTTCAGGTTCCTGAGCCTTTAAACCAAACTCACTTCGCCAATATGCTCGCTTTTGATGCCTCAGGTGCTTTGGTCGCAACTGCCGTTGCTACCCAGTTCAATCAGTTTGAGATATTAACGGTTACTGCAGCGGATAACCAAATTGTGAAAGTATCCCTGGGTGTAACTGGCCCTACCTCTGTTGCTGTTTTCGACAATTTGCAATTTTCCGGTGATCCAGGGTTCAGGTTGATTGCTTTTATTATTGTGTTCCTGATTGTGTTTATTTATATCCTGTTTAGCTTTATCAAGAAGAAGAAAGATTTGCCAAGGCCGCCAACCAGTGTTTGATGGGGCTGGGGCTTAAGTAATAAGTGCGTTGATTTTTTGCTGGGGCTGGCAAGGTTAGTATCCTGCGCAGCCCCGGTTTCGTTAATGGCTAAGCCTTTTTATCTGGTATTTTAATTCGCGCTTGCCGCTTTTGTTTTAAACAGCGCAAGCACCAGCAGTGTCAACGCCAGGGGTGCAAAGGAAACCCAGAGCACTGTGGACCAGCCATAAACCCCCAAAACTCCCCCCGAGGTAAATGAGCCCAGCGCCATTACGCCAAACACAATAAAATCATTCAGTGATTGCACCCGGGTTTTCTCCGCTGGTGTGTGGCATTCCAGTACCCAGGCGGAGGCGCCGAGAAAGCCGAAGTTCCAGCCGATGCCAAGCAAAATCAGCAGCCACCAAAAATGATGTACATCTTCCCCCTGCAGACCCACTGCGGCGGAAATACCGGTTAGCAGCAACCCCAGAGCGGTTAATTGCGGAGCGCCAAATTTACTAATCAGCCTGCCGGTAAAAAAACTGGGCGCATACATGGCGATCACATGCCACTGCAAACCCAGGTTGGCGGCAACATGGGAATGGCCGTGCATATGCATCGCCAGAGGAGCGGCGGTCATTAAAAAATTCATCAGCATATGGATGATGGCGCCGCAGCTGGCGGCGGCGATAAATTTAGGTTGCAGGGCAATTTCACCCAGCGGCCGACCACCGGCTTTTTCCTGCGCGCTGGGTTTGGGCAGGCGAATGCCGAGCAATATCAGTGCACATAAGGCAGCTGCTATGGCCTGGGCTAAAAAGCTGGCGGCGTAAATATGGCTTGGCCAGATGTTCATGGTGAAAGTGACCAGCTGGGGACCGACGACACCGGCGGCCACACCCCCGCCCATCACCAGCGACAGTGCTCTGGCTTTAAGTTGCGGGGCGACGCCATCAGCGGCGGCAAAGCGAAAGGAGAGCACCACGGCCGCGTAGGCGCCGCCGAAAAATGTGCCTAGGCAAAATAGCCAGAAGGAATCGAGCAGCAGCGCGCACATGGCAATAAGCCCGGCGACTGCCCCCGCCAGTGTGCCCAATAAAAAATTGGTGCGGCGACCGTAGTGGCGGGCAATCGCGCCCGAGGGAAGAATGCAGGCGGCCATGCCTACTACAAAAATGGAGATGGGCAGGGTTGCCAGCAGGGGGCTGGGCGCGAGCATATTGCCCACTATG
>CBIMZH010000510.1:0-2725 GCA_966248255.1 uncultured Cellvibrio sp. | reverse complement strand
TAGCAAAATTGCAAAAGCATGCTATTTTCGGTAAAAAAAACTTGTTGCCTGTGAATATAAGCATATACAGACATTGAGCAAACCACGCCGCAAAGCACAATTGCCCCCAATAAATAATACAATCTCCCTAAAACGCGCTGAGAAAAATCGGACCTAGCATCGCTCTCAATTTTTGCAAAAATCTTATTCGCGTCTTCAACATTACCCCTAATAGCTAATACAAGGGCTGAAGCAGCACGTTGCTTGTATGAGGAGTCCGCACTATATTTAAATATTATTGATTTTATTCGATCAAAAGCATCTTTTGACTTATTAAAGTTCTCAACAGGCTGCTCATTATCTTCAATTTTAGTGTGAATATACACCCGAATCGACTCAACAGGATTGGTTGATTCGATCTCATATATTACATATTCATCACCTCGGGCGAAGATTTTAATTACCTTACAACCAGTCGGGCAAATCTCTCCAACTTTAATTCCATTCAATGCCTGCTTCTGTTCGCGCTGATATGCCTCCTCCTTAGTGAGTGGCTTTATCGGCTGTACAACTGATTCTGATTCCATACGCTTGGCTCTTATTCTCGCGGACTGACAGAAGTCTCATCCCTAGCAGGGCATCCATAATAGCACATTGGGATCACACAGTCGCTTGGCTCAATTTTTTCAGCATGAAGCATTAAAATCTCTGCGCCGCGATCTAGGATGAAGCGATCAAGCGATGGCGTGGGCTTCCCGCTGTATATGTGGCTTGCAAAAGTCCACTAGTGGCGGTAGACCTTGCAAGTCGAAATTTGTCTACCAAGAGAAGTAACAATCAGTTGATTGCTGCCGATTTTGACCATTAACACAAGCTCCTCGCTTAGCGCTTAACTACCCATGACTTTTCTAATCGGCGAGCGAGCAGCCGCGCAGTCAGCAAATAGTAATACCGCGTTACCTCACTACGCCGCCCTAGGCGATGTTGGAGAAACCAAACCACATGCTTTCTCTGCCAAGCCCAAGGCGTCTCTCGCTGCCAGCGCTCTGCGATTTCGGCTTGGATAATCTTCGCCTGACGCAAATGGCGTTGCCGCGTCGCGCGCGACCCGGTCAGCACGCCAGCCAAGAACAGTTCCATATCGAACGGCTTACTCATGCTCGCCCCCCAACGTAGGCAGCGACCACGTCGATCCGGCCGTGCCCCAGCTCATAGCTGATTTGCCTTCGGGCCTCACGATCAAGGCTCCTATCTATTTGGCAACATTCACCACCGTTGATAGGTGCGCGGTGCTGGGTGATTTGCTCATAGCGCTCACACGCAAACGCCGCCCTTAGCTCATGAAAACCTTTGAGGCTGTAGGCATGGAGGATGTCCCGCGCAGGGCGAACGATTTTCTGAAAAACGCTCAGGTAGCTTTCGTTTGGGGCAATCAAGTTGCGGCTACCCGAAGGCGACACCTGCTCTGCAAATCCAAGCACGCGTCGAATAGGTCGTCCACCGCAATCCAACGTGACGCCGAGGCGCCAGCGCGGCCGCCTTTGGTGCCGTCCTGGATGTTGATCCTGCCAAAATCTTTTGCCTCACGGCTTCGCCGTGGAAGGTCAGCCAAAATGGCCTCACGCAAACGCATGCCGGTGGCTCTCGCCTGCAGAACGATCGCTGCGGCCCATAGCTGGTGAATGCTGCAAAGCGCATCGACGATCTGCTTCACCTGTTCGCGGTCTTGGCCCTGCGGCACCGACTGGCGAACCCCAGTGCGCTGCATACCCAACGCCTTGCTCGGACTTGGCAACTTCACGTACTGATCACCGCGAAGCCCCGCCATGGTCCTGTTAACGCTGGATAGTCGATTTTGTGCGGTGCTTACGGCGAGGTCACCGCGCCTAACCATGTCGCGCAGATACGCTGCGTAGTCGGCCAACACCTTTCGATCAATCAGCCGCGCATCATTGATACCGGGCCCTTGTTCGGAGCGGCACCACTTCACGAATGCCTGCCACCGATCACAGTGTGCCCTCACCGTGCCGTAGTGACCGCTGCCGAACATGTCTTTCAGCGCCTGCGAACCTGCGTAACTCAATTGCCTGCCGTGGCCGAAATTACGGCCATCGCGTTTACTCACCAATGCCATGTCGGTCACCTCATCGTCCGCTCTTCGATCCTCGCCCCACGTCATCCCGCCAAGAATGTTGAGTGTTATCAGGGATCAAGGCCCCTGCGACCTGTGGGGAATGTCCACTACGCGGGACTGGCGGCTCCTTACGTCCGGGAGCAAGGGCACCTCATGATCTGGCCTCCTTAACACCGTTGCCGGTGGGCGGGTGGAGGCAGTGCTGGCTGACGAGACCAGCGCCTGAAGATCCTGAGCCATGTGCAAGCAGCACTGCGATGACCGGGGCATGCCTGACTGTCAGTCAGGTGCAGTCCATTCCCTGGTCAGCGGCACCATCATCTACGTGGCTGTTGCTGGTGACATCGGCGTTTGTCACGCCGATTGTCACGAGGGGGATTGCCGCAAAGCCTTGTGCGATCAGGGCTGCAGCAGTGGTAGAAGTGCCCGTCTCTTTCCACAGAAAGAGACGGGCACAGGTTGGCGCAATAGTCGGCCAAGCGGATAGGTTGCTGCAGGACCGCGAAGTAAAGAGAGAACGTCTGGCGCACGAAAGCGATGTACTGGAATAGGCGTCCATCACATGGGTAGTGAACGTGCGAGCTACCGGCTTGGGGAGTACACCAAAAATCA
>CBIMZH010000509.1:0-2726 GCA_966248255.1 uncultured Cellvibrio sp. | reverse complement strand
CAGTGACGACAGGCCTGGAGTATATCCAGCTCTGGTTGATAGAGACCGGTTTGCACCAGGGTCAAACCCAACAGGGTGTGGAACAGGTTATCGTGGCTGTAACTCGCTGCCGCTCGGGCTTTAACACAAGCCAGGTCCACACCATTGGCGCTGGCGTAATCCGGCGAAAACCAGAACAGCATAGGCACGTGCTTTTGCGCATCCGGGGCAATTAAATAGGGCATACCGTGCAGGTAGAGTTTGTTCTCGCCCAGAGATTCACCATGGTCAGAGACATACACCAGCATGGTGTTGTAATGCGCACTCAGCGCCTTGAGTTTTTCAATGCTGGCATTAACAAAATAATCTGTGTAGTGATTGGTATTGTCAAACGCGTTCACCACCTCCTCCACTGAGCAGTTTTGCAACTGATTGGTTTTGCACACAGGTTTGAACACCTCCTGCTCCGCCGGATAGCGATTAAAGTAATCCGGGCCATGGCTGCCTTTTTGATGCAGCACCAAGAGTTTGCTGCCCGCCTGATTGCTCATCTGCGCCAAGCGCTCATCCAACTGGTAGAGCAATACCGGGTCAAAACATTCGCGCTGGTTGCAGAGTACAGGCACCGTGAGTTTGCGCATGTCTTCATAGGCAACTCTGTCGCAGGTGCCTTTACAGCTGGAGTTATTGTCACGCCAAAGTACAGGTACACCGGCGCGGTGAATCACGTCCAGTACCGACTCCTGCGCCTTGGCTTTTTTGTCCGAATACTTGTCGCGCCCCAACTGGGAGAACATACAGGGAACAGACACAGCCGTCTCGGTACCGCAGGAGTAGACCTCGGGGAAATTAATAATGTCCTGCTGCGCAAGCAAAGGATTGGTGGGGCGCTCATAGCCGTTTAACGAAAAGTGATCCGCGCGCGCGGTTTCGCCCACCACCAGCACCACCAGATTGGGTTTGGTCAGCTGCTGCGCCAGGGGCTTAAGCTTCGCGTCCAACCCTATCGGCTGAACTTCCTCTGCCTGGCCCGATTCGGCCCAGTAACTCAGGGTCGCGGCAATGGCGTTAAGGGGGTTAGCCTTTTGCCGAATCTCTTTGTGATTGCGAAAAAAGGAGGCGAACTGCGCCGACAAACACAAAATAATAATGATGCTCAGCAGCAAGGCGCCGCCAGAGCCCTTCACTTTGCGCCAGATCTCACTGGCAGGGCGGGCATAGCCGATACGCGCACGCCAAATCAGAATGGACGGGAAAAGCCCCAGCACCAATAAATAGCCAATCAGCGACGCCGAAATCAAACCCTGGATTTCCCCCGGATCTGTTTCAAACACGTTCTGAATCATCAGCTTGTGAATAACCACCCCGTAGGTACCCATAAAATAGGCCACAGCGGCGGCAATAAACACCAGCAGGCTAAACAGGGGTTTGGCTAAATAAGGAATAACCAACAGGTTGAGCAGGAAAAACGTCAGCAGCCAGAGCACCAGCATCATGGCAACAAAAAACACCAGGCCCATAGGCTCGCCTATAGGGGCGACGGCCGCCAGATCCCGGGTAAACGCAAGGTTATAAAAAAGTACTAACACCAGCGACCAGACAGCGGCAAATGTCGAGCTCTCCAGCTGCACAAAACAGCGACTGTAGAGCGACTTCAAACGTTCAATCACAATTTTTCCCTTAACTCAGAGGCGGGTTTACAACAAAGCGGCGGATTTTACCCTAATTCCCCGAACAGGCCTAAGCCAATCGGGCGATCAGATTAACCAATAGGATGATCCGTAAAAAAAGAGACCTGTCCGCAGACTGGGCAGGCTTTGGGCTGAGCTGGTTCAGAACTGAGCTGGTTAAGGGCCAAGCTGGATAAGGGTTGGACAGATTCAGGGCTGAATTGACTCAAGCTTGGGCAGGTGGCTGGCCGCCTGTGCCAGCCAGTCCTCTACCGAGGGGACCGGCAGGTCGTCTGGCGCCTCAGGGTTATGCAGTTTTATGACGACCTTATTGGGCTTGGCCAAAAACACCATGGCGCGCTGAATATGGGGCTGTGCAAAAAAGAATCTATCCAGTTCCCCCGTCTGCGCCAATTTCTGCCAGCCCAGCGCCAGGCGCTGCAGCAAGGGCAAATTGCGTTTATTGACAAAAAAATACATCGCCTGGGGATAGGCGAGCAGGACATCCTCTGCAGCCAGCAAATTATGCTGTTGCAGATAGTGTTCCTCCAGCGCCAACTCGGTAACGCCACGGGGGAAATAGTCGCAGCGGCCAATTGCCAGCATCTTGTACATACGCGCTATATCCATACCTGCTTTCACCTTGAGGCCATTGGCAAGCAACACCTGGGTATCCGGCCACTGGGAACCCTGGCAGGCAACCAGCGCTTTTAAATCATTGAGATGTTTTATCTGTGCGAAGCGCGCGCTATCCGCCTGGCGAATGACCAGAAGGCGCAAGCCTATCAGGCCGCGCATGAGTGGCTGCTTAAACGCGAGCAGATGCTGCTCACGGGCCTGGGTGGTTACAGTCCAGAGAACACCATTGCCAACTTCGTTGCTCAATTCCACCATCCAGCGCTGCTGGGAAAATTGGCGATCAGCATAGTGGTACTGAATCTGCTCAGCCTCTTCCCGACTGGCGTCGAGCAACATTTTGAGCAGCCTGAGGTAATAACCGTCCTCCACCTGAGGTGATACAGCATTCACATCAACAACCAGGTTGCTGGCTGCCGATTGCTGCCCCTGATCTGCTGC
>CBIMZH010000508.1:0-2727 GCA_966248255.1 uncultured Cellvibrio sp. | reverse complement strand
CCTACGAATTGGTAGGCAAGCGCCTGGGGCTTAGCTTCTAAGTAAATGCCATGCGCTAAAAAAGGGGCCTTGGCCCCTTTTTTATTGGCGACTGCTTTTAAGCCGGGGATATTTTCTGCAATATCTGCCCGAGTCTGTGGGAATGTTAACTGGACTGAGGAAACTTGGCGCTGGCCATCTATACTTAGCCAATTGCTCGCGCCTTGATAGGGTGCGGATTTAAATTGCACATGGAGATACGCTTGTGATTGAACGCCGCATGTTTGAACGCACCTCAACCTCGCTTCGCGTTGAAATGAGTCACCCCAGTTTTGGCACAATAATCGGGTTCGCCCGGGATATTTCCGATGGTGGCGCTCAGGTGCAAATAGAAAACCAGGTGTGTCCGCCGGTGGGCACCGAAGTGATGGTGCGCTTTAAAAAGACCATAGGTGCTATCAATGAAGAGCCTGTGCTAATGCGGGTGATGCATCACCACCTGCGCAACAATATAGGTTTGATGTTTGTAAAAGGGCGCTAATGCGCCCTTTGTTTTTCGCGCGCTAATTGCGCCAATTCAGTCTTGGCACTGCTGCGGCAGTTGCAGATCCGCCTTTTGGCTTTCCAGATTATTTGCCAATTGCTTTAAATCGCGGCAGCCCAGTTTGGGGTTGTTGGTCAAATCCAGTTTGCGCAGATGCAGCAAATGCAGCAGCGGCGCCGCGTCTTCCAGGGGGTTGTCGCTGAGGAGTAACTGTTGCAGTTGCCCCAGTTTGCCCAGGGTTTCTGCCGAGCTTATCTGATTGTTACTCAAATTAAGCGCTTGCAGCGCGTAGAACTTCTCCAGCCCCTGCAGGGATTTAATACCGGCATTGCTGCAATTGAGTTGGGTTAAATCCTGAGCGCGAGTGGCATTAGTATCCTGCAGAGTTTGCTCTACGCAGGTGCGCAATTTTTCATCGGCTATTTGATAGTCTTTAAAAATCGGCGCAGGGGTGTAAACCACATTATCATTAACGCTTAGCGAATATTTTTGGCAGCCAGCAAAGCTAAATAAAAGCGCCGAAAGGGCGAAAATGCGGGATTTTGCAGTCATAAATGTGCCGTATGAAATGGTGTTTAATCAGCTGGATGGCAAAACAAATTGCCGTTTTGAGACTTGGTTAGAGCCTAAGGCTGGCACATTGTTCCAGTGTCTGGCCTAATATGCCAGCCATTTCCCGCGCACATGGGTTCAGTTGAAATTCAGCTGTAAGGCCCACAATCTAGCCTCAAGGATTTAATCGGCCCTCCGGGGTGCAGATTGGATTTATCAATCAAGAAAGAGAGAAATCACCATGAAATACCTATTCCCACTTCTGCTTAGCTTCAGCATTATCGGTTGTACTACGGTTGACCCCTATACTGGCGAACAAAAGACCAGTAATACCGCTAAGGGTGCTGGCATTGGCGCTATCGCCGGTGCGGTATTGGGTGCTGCTACGGGTGATAACGCCAAAGACCGTCGCGATCGCGCGCTTAAGGGCGCAGCCATAGGTGGTATCGCTGGTGGTGGCGTAGGTGCTTATATGGATCGCCAGGAGGCCAAACTGCGCCAGGAGCTGCAGGGTACTGGCGTACAGGTGCGCCGCGACGGCGATAACCTGACCTTGGTTATGCCTGGCAACATTACCTTCTCTACCGGCAATGCCGACATTCGCTCCGATTTCTTCCCGGTGTTGAACTCCGTGGCCAAAGTGCTGGCCGAATTTAAAGAGACCTCCATTCGCGTAACCGGCCATACCGATTCCACCGGTAGCGATAAGATTAACCAGCCGCTGTCCGAGCGTCGTGCCGACAGCGTGGCCATGTACCTGCGCAGCCAAAAGGTTAGCAGCGCCCGTATTCAGGCCTATGGTTACGGCTCTCGCTACCCGGTAGCCAGCAATGACACCGCAACTGGCCGTGAAGCCAACCGCCGTGTAGAACTGGAACTGGTACCTAACCAGCAGTAATCGCTAGTCGCCAAAAAAGCCGCCCCGGGTAACCTGGGCGGCTTTTTTATTGCCTGGAGTTTCTGCGTTTGGGCGATTTTTTGGGGGTGATTAGCTAAGGGTGCTAATTTTTTAGCACAAGGCTCTTGACCTAAAAATTACCTGTGCTAGTTTTGTAGCATGATGCTAAAAAACTAGCACCAGTAATTGTGTATCGTTAAATACCAGCCACGAGGAGTCGCGAATAATGAGTTCAGACAACCAATTGAGTCGCCGCGAGCGGCAGATTATGGACGCGCTGTTTGAGGCGGGTGAACTCTCAGCGCAAGAGGTGCGCGACGCCATTCCCGATGCCCCCAGCTACTCGGCCGTGCGCGCGCTGCTGGCCAAACTGGTGGAGAAAAAGGTGGTGGATTTTCGCGAGGATGGCCCCCGCTATATCTACTTCCCGGTGTTGGCTCAGGAGGAGGCGCGCACATCGGCCATGCAAAAACTGCTAAAAACTTTTTTTGGCGGCTCCACCGCGGCAGCGGTTAATGCGTTGCTGGGCATGAAACAGGAAAAGCTGAGCGATGACGAAATCGCCCAGCTGCAACAGGCCATAGATCAAGCTCGCGAGCAAGAGAAATAGCCAGGCAAACAAAGCAAAGAGTAAAAAAGTAACCCGACAAAAAATAATAAAGGCGAGCAACGAGCAAGAGGCGCAGGTTATGGATATACAAATACTAATCCTATTAATGACCAGTTGAGTAATCAAGCCACTATTAATGATGGC